>CAZPXE010000018.1:0-19996 GCA_964590545.1 uncultured Rhodobacterales bacterium
CAAGGTTAACTTCCATAATCTCAAGCGGCTTGCCTGCTTCAACGGCAACGGCGGCTTTCGTGCGCATATGTGTTGTTCCTTAACGATGCGCCGCAAGACTCGCGACGCCATTCAGCGTTTTGCGTAACACTATCTACAGCCCGGCTCGGAACAATTAAGACAATAGTGTGTATTGGAGATTGTAGACAGCCGCGCCGGGCTTGTTCATAGTTGCACGACAGGAGGCGATGCCATGTTGAAAGCACTGAAAAACCTTGGACTTACCTGCGTTTTGCTCAGCTTTGGCGGCGCGGTGCAGGCGGCGGATTTCTCGGACCCGACATGGCCGTGCATTCAGCGCAAGGTTGAAGGCCTGTCGCTGGGGCTAATGTGGCCCGCCGCCGTTGATCCGGCCCTGCTGAACGAGAAGCCCGAACTGGCGCAAGACGTGATCAAACTGGCCGACACCCTGTCACTGCGCCGGATTGAAGTGAACGATCTGCGCCCGGCCGCTGAAGCCTTCACCGCGACACATGGCGGCGACATCGCACTGCTGAGCCTTGTGTTTGATCGTGTGTTCAACTCGCTGTCCAAGCGCCGCAGCCGGATTATCGGCGGAATTGGGGATTTCTCGCTTGGCCAGATCGCGCTCTCGGAACGCGTCGACGAACACCGGCTTGAGATGAACACCCTGATGGCGGGGGACAATCCCGACTTCGATCGAGTCGACGCACTGGAAGAACAGATTGACTGGGCTCAGGTGATCTATACCGACCGTCAACGCTCGATCCAGTATCTGTGCGAAACGCCGCAACTGATCGAAAAACGCCTGTTTGCGATTGCGCAGTTGCTACAGCAGGTTTCGGACTAAAGCGTTTCGAGAAATGTCTGAAAGACACGTATCGCGAATGTCCTGAAAGCGCGATGGTTGGCATGGTATTTGCGATTCAACGTTTTCTCGAAACGCTATAGGAATTCACTCCCACTCCAACTCGGTAAACGCAACAGTGGCGTTGCGGGGGTTATAGGCTTCGAACAACTCCCAATTCGCCGCCTCGCCTTGCGCAATCTCGCCGACCGCGTCGCCCAGCCGTTGCCCTTTGGCAATGGCCGCTTCGGTATCCGTGGCCAGACTATCCAGATATTGGCTTTGCGCCACGCCGCCTTCCGGCCAGCGCAGCAAAGGGCCACCGTGGCCGGGAACCACATGGGTCACGTTCAGCTTCGACATCTCGGCCAGCACCGCCTGCCAGCCGCGCAGCTTGCCATCCAGCGCCGGGGCATGGCGGTGGAACACAAGATCACCGGCAAACAGGATGCCGGTCTGCGCATCGCTCACGGTCATATCCACACGGGTATGGGCCGCAGGCCAGGCACGGACCTCAACGCTGCGCCCGCCCAGATCAACCGGCAATGGCGTGCCAATGGCAACATCCAGATCGACCGGTCGCAACTCGGTGCCGATGAAGGCCTGAGGGCCCACCAGCGTCTCAAGGCTTTCCAGATAATTCTGCGCCCGGTCCGACAGCGCCCGCGCCAAACCTTGATGACCAACCACCTGCGCGCCCGCATCGGCAAAGACCGACACGCCCAATACATGATCGGGATGCATATGGGTCAGCACGACATGAGACACCGGCTTATCCGTGTTCGCACGAATGGCCCGCCACAACCCTTCGCCCATCCAGCGCGCTGTGCCGGTGTCGATCACCATCACCGCGTCCTCGCCAATAACAAAGGCCATATTCGACACATCGCCCCGGTTCTGCGTGTCAGGTTCGGCGATCTCGCCCACATGAACAAAGATACCCGGCGCGACCTCCTGAACCGAGATAGCCGCGCCCACGGGAACGCAGCGCGCGCCGTTCGGGCCGGGGCGGGCGGCGAGTTTTTCCACACACCCCGCCTCACTCGCCGCTTCATACCCCGGTAAAAGCTGATCCCGGCATGGCCCGTTCGCCACGCTCAGACAGATCGCAACAACTGCTTCAAACATGCGCTTTCCTCCCGCCGCCAGTCTGCACCAGAACGCAGCCCAGCATGACACACGAAAACGTGTTCGTCCCTGCACCGTAAGTCTATCTATGCACGTTTACGAATTTGTGGCATTATCTTGCGATCATCCGACGGGAGGAGAACCCGATGATTGCAAAATATGCCCTCGCAGCGGCGACAGCCTGCGCGCTTGCCCTGCCCGGCTTTGCCGAAGACCTGATCAAGAATCCGCTTGCCCCGGGCGACACGTGGGAGTTGTTGCGCGGTGATGTGGTTGGCGATGCCGCGATATCGATGTCAGACACACTGCTGTCCCTTGACGCGCCTTACCGTGCCCATGATGCGGCCACCGTGCCGATCATTCTGCGGCAGTTGGACGAAAGCGTGCCGATCACCTCTGCAACTGTAGTAATTGATGAAAACCCGGCCCCGGTGGCGGGTATCTTCAAATTCTCTGACGCGATGGCCCCGCTGGATTTCGAAATGCGCGTGCGGGTCAACCAGTATTCCAACGTGCGCGTTCTGTCCGAAACACCGGACGGGATGGTGATGACGGGGCGCTTCGTGAAAGCCTCTGGCGGCTGCTCGGCCCCGGCGACGGGCGATGCGGATGCGGCGCTGGCCTCGATGGGTCAGATGAAGATGCGCAGCTTTGGCGATGGCGCGGCGGCGAATATGTCCGTGCCCCGGCGCGAGGCGCAGATCATGATTCGGCACCCGAACTATTCCGGGCTGCAACGCAACCAGGTCACCCAGCTTTTCATCCCGGCGCATTTCCTCGACCATATCGAGGTCTGGCAAGAGGATGAGCTGCTGTTTACCATGGATGGCGGCATCTCCATCTCGGAAAACCCGGTCTTCCGCTTCCAATACCGCGACAATGGCGCGACGACGCTGACGGTGAAAGCAACGGATACCGAAGGGAACACGTTCGAAAAGGTCATGCCGAAAAGCCCGGCGACCTGATCCCAATCTAAGACTTACAAGGGCAGACCGGTTTATCGCCGCTCTGCCCTTTTTCATGCGCGCCTGTTTGTTTTGTGCCCAGAGCGTGAGGCGCTAGGGTCCTGACCCTAGAAACAAACGACCTCAGCCTCAGCCTGAGCCCGGCGCAGATCGGCAACCAAAGCTTCAGCGGCGGCGGCGGAATTGAACACAGCCATGCGCTCGCCCCCGACCCGGCGCATCGACAGGACGGTTTCCGCTTGCAGGTACTTGTCAAACGACAAGAGGCTGGCGATCTCATCAATGGAACAGGCGCAACGGTCCAACATCTCGCGGGTTTGGCCATTGGTCTGCATGCAGGCAAAGACATAATCGGCACGCGCAGCGGTGGGGTAATCGTTGTACTGCTCGGACACGCTCTGCGCCTGCCCGGCCAGCGGCGCCAATATCAGCGCGGCGGCACTCGCAAGGCCCCGCATCACTTCTCCTCCCCCAAGCTTTCAAAGGTCATCTCGGTGCGATAGGCCTCGGCGTTGGCCACAAGGCTCAGATACCAGCCGGGCACGTCATCGGACATGGTGACCGCCAGTTCCAGATCACCAAAGCCGCGCATCCGGGCGGTATTCGGGTCGCCTTCGAAGGGGCGCAGGCGGATCGTTTTGGTGGCGACTGTCTCGCCATTGATAACAGCTTCGCCGGGCTCCACTTCGGATGGTCGCACCAAGGATTCCTTGACTCGGTTGCGGATATAGAACGGGCTGCCACCCGCCGACTGGGCCATATCGCGCAGCACCTTTTCATAGAAATACATGATCATTGGATTGCCGACACTGGCCGGGAACCGCCCCAAGCCGCGACCCTTCTCGTCCTGACGGAACTCAATCCGCGCCATGCCGCCATCGACAAACATAATGGCAACCTTGCCGGTATCGCGCGTGTCCGCCTCCGGCTGAAGCCGGTTCGTCACCGTCTGGCGGTAATGCAACTCGGCGCTGCGGTCGATATCGTTCAGCGCGCCGTCCCGGAACAGCAGACTATAGGTCTCTTGCCCGTCCACTTTTTCGGCCATTGCGCCACTGACGCCGAGCCAAAGCGCCGCAATGGCGATTGCAAATAATCTCAACATGTCACGTCCTCCCTTCTTGTCACGATACGCCCGGTCCGGCATTCGTCATGTGATACTTTTGTCTGTGTACCGCTCGCGCGCCACTCACTCTGCCCGCGCAGCGCTTATCTTGGCATTTATGATCTGGCGCAAGCGAGGCAGTTCCGCCGGTTTCAACATCACCGTCACCCCCTGCGCATCCGCCTGCCTCCAGACGCTTTTGCTGCGATTGGCCGTGATCAGAACCGCTGGAATTTCCGTATGGGTGCGCGCGCGCAGGGCAATGATCGCGTCAATCCCCGTCTCGTCTTGATCCAGCTGGTAATCGGCCAGAATAATATCGGGCGAGATGCCCATATCATCCACAAACTCCGTCGCTTGGGCGATGCTATTGGCGGCCAGAACACTGGCACCCCAAAGCTCAAGCCAGCGCGTCATCCCATCCAGCACATCGCCATCGTTCTCGATCACCAGCACGATATGATCCAGCCGCTTTTCCTCGAATGAGGGCCGTTGCGGCGTTGTCACCGGCAGCGGCAGATCAGCGCCCGCCACCTCTTGCATCGCGATGGTAAAGACCGACCCAACACCGGGGGACGAGCGCACGCTCAACTCATGCCCCAAATGGCGGCAGGCCCGGTCCACGACCGACAAGCCCAGCCCCATTCCCGTTCCGGCCTCCGAGCCCTTGGCCCGGGCAAACTCCTCAAAGATGCGTTTTTGATCCTCGGCAGGAATACCGATGCCGGTATCCCAAACCTCCAGCACGGCATGCCCGTCGCGGCGGCGACACCCGAACACGACACGCCCGCCGGGCGGCGTGTTCTGGATCGCGTTAACCACAAGGTTCTGGATTGAACGCAGCAGATAGACCGCATCTGTGTGCACGAAAGCTGAACTCAGCACCACATCCAGCCGCACACCCTTTTGCTCGGCGAAAAGAGACTGATCGGCATAGACGCTTTCCAGAATGGGCCGCAGGCAGGTGTCCAACGGCGTTACCGCATCCGGGTCCGGGCTTTCAAGGCGTGAGATATCCAGCAGCGAATGCAACAGCCGCTCGGCTGAGCCAAACGCCCCTTCCAGCCGGTCCACCAGCGGGGCCGCAGCGCTGTCACTTGTGGTTTCCCGCAAGGTCGAGATCAGCAGCCGCGCCGCGTTGATCGGTTGCAGCAAATCGTGGCTGGCCGCCGCCAAAAACCGCGTTTTGGATGACACCGCCGCTTCTGCCCGCTCCTTGGCGAGACGCAACTCTTCCTCGACGCGGGCTTTTTCCGCATATTCGCGGGTCAATTGCTCATTCGCGCGGGTCAACTCGGCGGTGCGCTCCATGACCCGGTTTTCCAGAATTTGCGTGTTGCGGGCGCGCAAGGTGACGTCCAATACCTCGATGACGAAACCGCTATCCGGCAAGCGGTTCGCTTCGATATCAAGAATTTGCCCCGAACTCCGGGTCACGCGGCGGCGGAAACTGCCTTGCGCGACCATCTCATGCCGCCAGCGCTCGCTGAACATGCCCTCAGGCGTCGAGATGATGTTTTGCGCGATCACATAGTTCAGGATTTCCGACAGGTTCGTGCCCGGATCGACAACGGTATGCGGCACGCCCAGAATTTCCGGGAACCGCCCGTTATGCATCATTACATCGCCAGCGGCCGAGAACGTACAAATCCCCGCATTCATGTTACGGAACACCGCGCGCAGGTAATCGGCCTGCTGATCCAGCAGCGATTCCTTTTCATCCCGGTTGCGCCGCACCAGCCCGGTGATATCCGTCATCAGGATGATCAGATTGTCATCGGCGCTGCGCTGGGTGCCAAACTGATACCACCGATCGCCCTGCACCTCGACCATGACAGAGGACAGGTCCTCATCCCCGCGGGCCGCGCCATCCTTCAGATCCTGCAATGCACGGTTAGAGGACACGAATTGCGCACTGCTGGCCACGGCTTGAAGGAATTGGTCCAGATCAAGACCTGGCTGCACGACACTTTCAATGTCTGGCAGAAGGGTGCGGAAAATCTCGTTGCAAAGTTCCAGCCGCCCTTCGGAAAACAGCGCAAAGCCACCATCCATGCTCGACAGCGCTTCGGCCAGAATGCGCCGCGTGCGCTCGCGATCGTAGCGGGCGCTTTCAAGCTCTGTTGCGGCGCGTTCCAGATCGCGGGTCTGATCGGCCACGGTCTGTTGCAGCTCAAGTGCCGATTGAAACGCCCGGAATGCAGAGGGCCCCACATCGCGCTGCCGGTTCGAACGGCGGATCAACGCGTCGATGATTTTCGACTGCTTCTGAACCTGCACCTCGGGCGGATCGCTGGGATCAAGCATCTAAAACAGCATCCGCCGATCAGGTTCGAAGAACGCAACACCCACAAAGGTTTGGTTCATATGCAGCCCCAATTGCTGCTCACCGAACGTATTGAATCCCAGAACATGGCGCGCAACAAGGATTTGGGACGCGTCCCGTTCAAGCTGTTTGTGCGCGATTTCCAACTTGCGCAGCACGCAATCAAACCCAAGCACGAAATCCGGCGCTTTGCCCTCTCGGTCACGCAGGTCCAGCCCCGCATCCAACGTCTCAAGGATCTCTTGCCCGACGCCCAGCGTCATGATCAGCCCTTCGTCGATCGCGGCAAGAAAGGACAGGGTGTGCGTGTCGCTCGCGTCACTGATCGCACGCACATAATGCTTGTCATTGGCCAGAAGCAGCAAAGGATTTTCCGCAAAGACCTGCGGCGACAGCGCATCAACGGGGTAGCCCACCAGCCGCGCATATTCCAGCGCCGCGGGGGCACCGTTGATCTCAAACACCTGCCGTTTGTCCGGGTCAGCCCCGGTGATCACCAACGGCTCGCCTTTGGGCAGGAAATGGTCAAATCCGATGCCCTGAAATTCCAGATTGGTTTCGATCAGCAGCAGCATCGCAGCGTTCGAGCAGGCCTCGCCATGATGCAGCACGAAGGTCTCGCGGAACTTCAACCCATCCCCCGCCGAGCCGCCAAACAGCGGCAGATCGCTCAGCACCATCTCAAGGGTCGATATCAGCATATCCTCTTGCGTCGACACCCCGTCGGCAAAGACCAGCCCCAACCGGTTCCACCCGGCGGTGTGGCGGAAATGGGAATGGGCGCGCTGTGCGGCCAACGCGATATCGGTTTCGGAAAACGGGTTGATCTGCGGGAACAGAACCGAGGCGCACCGAAAGTTGTTCTTTGGAAAGCCGATCAGCATCAGCGCGTCGGTTTCGTACCCGTCCTGGGTGATCTGCCCCGCCGAGGTGCAGCCAAAAACCGAAACACCCGCAAGATGCCGGTTAAGCGCATCTACACTTTGCGCAACGTCCATCGTGGCCGGAATGAAGGCCAGCACGAAACAGGTCTGGCCGATGTCGATCTCAGCGCAGGCTGCTTGCACTGTTGCCTCCACCGTGCTGCCGGTCGAGGCCGCGCAGCCGATGCTGACATATTTGGGTGTCTGGCGGTCCATTTCATCGCGCATGGATGCGGTCAGCCTTTTCTTGCCCTGCTATTGCAGGATTCTAGTGCTGCATGAATGCGCGTGCTTCGGGCTCGCCACCGCCGTGGCGCGCCATAGCCGCTTCGACCTGAACCACCGCCTGCGTGCGATTATGCACGCCAAGCCGCCGCAGCAGCGCTGTGATATGCGCTTTCACCGTGGCTTCGGCCAAGGACAGCTCATAGGCGATCTGCTTGTTTGGCTTGCCGGCACAAATCAACTTGAGGATGCGGTTTTGCTGCCCCGTCAAATGCTGTAAATCCGGGTTGCTTTCGAACGGGCAGTCACCTTCCCCCTCTTGCTGCGCATATTGCTTGGGGATGTAGCGCCGGCCGCTGGTGACCTCGATCACCGCGTGCCGAAAAGTCTGGCTGGACGCGTCCTTAGGCACAAACCCATCCGCGCCACTTTCGAGCAGCGAGTGCACCAAAGCGGTCGAGGCCAGCGACGAAATCACCAGAACCCGCCCTTCAGGCAGCTTTTCCTTCAGTTTGTGAAACCCTGAAATCCCCGTCACATCGGGCAGTTTCAAATCAAACATAACCAGATCCGGGTCATACCCGGCATCCAGCACATTAAGTGTTTCTTTCAGCGTTTCGGCTTTGCGGATGTCGCAATCCTGAAAACTGACCTTTAGGGCCGATGCAAGCGCATCGCCATAAAGCGGATGGTCGTCAACAATTAACACACGATCAACCCGCCCCCGCGCAAGAGCGTTGGTTTCAATCATAAAGTGCCTCCCTTTGGGCTAAGGGTTGCTCACAACGCGTTAAAATTCAACAACTGTTTTTAGTCAGCGTGAACCGACTTGGGCTGGTGGCGCAGGAAGGCCTGGGCAAATCCACGCAAATCGGGGGAGGTTTGGCGCGGGTCGAACAAAGTCTGATCCAGCGTGCGCAGCAAGTCCGCGCGCTTAGGATGCGGCCCGTCGCGCCGCGTGATCGCTTCGGCAGCCCGGCGCGTCGCGGGCGCATCTCCAACGCGGGCGGCGCGTTTCAATTGGCGGCGCAGCGGGTCCAGCAAAGCAAACCGCCGCAGCCGCGAAAACCGCAATCCAGACAGCCCCAGCGCGCAACCCCCAGTGAAAATCAACGCGAACACGAGCACTGCCCAAGGCCCCGGCAAAGTGGCAGGCTCCGGCGGGGCGGCCTGTCTCGCCTCATCGGATTGAGGTATCTCGGGCGCCACATCCCCATAGGCAACCCTTTGGGCAGAAATCGTTACCTCTCGCGCCACCCGTTCGCGCGTATCGAAGTATTCGAAGCGAAGCGGCTCTACGATGGTCGAAATGTCGTTCGACGGGCGAATGGTCCAGCGCCAGAATGCGTATGTTACCGGCCCTTCCGGCGTCAGTTCCACCAGCCGCTTTTCCGGATGCGGAAAGATCATGGCCGAGGGCGAAGTCAGTTCCGGCATGGGCGGGATCATCTCTGGCGTCGCGCCAAGCGCTTCAAGTTGCACGATGCGCAGCACCCCCTCGCCCGGTTGCAATTGGTCTGGTGCGTTTGACCAACGGTCAGAGATGCGCAACCCCCTCACCGGAAACCACCAGCCTTGCGAGGTCGGCGCAGCGGCAACCTCGATCGTTACAGGTTGCGACTGGATTTGATGATCGAACCAATCATCCCCTTCATCGGTCAGTGTCAGTTTGTGCCGGAACGCACCGATGGTCAGGGTCCCGGCCCGGTCGGGATAAATCGCCATGCGCCGTTCGAAAATCTTGACCAGCTTACCGTCCAGCCGCTCTTCGCGCCAATTGTCCGGGCCAAGCTGCGCCCAACTGAACCCTTCGAAATCGGGCTGCACCAAGGTTTCGCGCGTGATATGCCGACGATAGATGCCCTTGATCGTGATCATCACCATCTCGCGCTCCAACGGCACAGCGTCTTGTTCCTCGACCGTCACTTGCAGATCAAGCTCATGGGGCAGCACCGTCAGCGATTGGGCCTGCGCCAGCATCGGAAACAGCAAAAGACATAAGGTGAGCAGACGGATCATCGCGGGTCCTCCGGCGGCTCTGGCGATAGGCCCGCCTTCTCCCGCCGCTTATATTCCTGCGCAATGCGGGCTTTCAGGAACGCCCCCGGCACGTCGCTGAGCTGCGCAAGCCAGCGCTCATCCGCGACCATGAACTTGTCATCAAACACCCGCCGAACCCCAAGCTGTCCGCGCGTGTCAAGCTCTGCCAACCCCAGCATCGTGTTGCTATTGGTCACCTCATCGCCGGACCCGGCCGCCCGCGCATTGCCCCGCGCGATGAAGCTTTCGGCACTCGGCCCGGTCTTGCGCTTGGGGAACAGCCCCAACGCTTCGGGGTCAATGCCCAGACCGGCATAGAAGGCCGCGAGCACGTCGAAATTGGCGCGCGCGTCGGAATCTCCGCTTGTCAGAGCCACATCATAAGCCTCAAGCGCCGCCGCATACGCGCCTTGGAACGCCTGCGCATTGCCCAGATTGAACTCTGCACCCGCCGCATCAAACGCCTCAGCCGCGCCCTCATAATCCCCGGAGCGGAACAAGGCCACACCGCGCCAGCCGTCATCTTCAAACAGCGGCGCGGCAAGCTGCGGTGCGCCAGCGCTCAGCAGCACCCGGCCCAGCGGCGCGCTGCCGCCCAGCAAGGACGCTCCGCCAAGACACAAGGCGGCGAGAACGCAGAGAGCGAGAAACACCCTCATGTCCGCTCGGGCCTGAACAGCAGCAGCAGAGGGAGGAGCGCGGCGAACAGCAGGTAGCGCCCCATGTCATGCCAAAACAGCAGCGGGTAATCCTGACGCTCAAGCCGCGCGCGCGCCTTATCGCCCAGCCACGCGCCCAAAGCCTCGGTATCTGGCAAGGTGAACACCTGCCCATTTCCGGCCTCTGCATGGGACTGAAGCCCTGTTAGAGCCGCATATGACACGAAAGACACCCGCGCGCCCTGCCCCGCAATTGCCTGAACGGCGCGCAGGCTTTCGGCCCCAAACCCGTCCCCATCAGTGAAGACAACCACATCCCCCGCCAGAACATCCGCGCCGCGCAGCAGGTCCGCCGCAAGCCGCAACGCGCGCTCGGGACGGCTGCCCTTGTCCGGCACAATACCCGGTTCGATCAGCGAAAAAGTCTGGCCCAGTTGCAAGTGATCATGGGTCATCTCGGTCGCCAGATAGGCATCCCCGCCAAACACGATCAGCCCGCCGGGCCGCGTGCCAAGCGCGCTGAGGCCAAAGCGGCCCATCGTCAGCATCTGCGGCCAGCGGGCATCCTCATGCACGCTTGGCGAGGCATCGACCAGAAACAGCACGCCGTCCAGATTGCGATAGCTCAGCGTGTCGCGTCGTTCCAGTGCCGGTCCAGACAGGGCCAGCACGGTGATCGCAACAACGGCCAGACCGGCCAGCAACGGCCCACGCCCCGGCATCCGTTGCACGCGCCCCAGCGCGGCCATAGCCTGAAGCAGCGCCGGATCAGCAGCCTTGTCCCAATCCCCAAGCGCCCCGCGCCGCCGCCACAACCAGACGGCCAGCATCCCAAGCAAAGGCAGGGCAAGAAGCCAAAACGGCCGCAATAGGGTCACATCCGCGACTGTCATGCGACCTCCCGCCAGATCAGAAGCAGGGTTAGCGCCCCGGCCAGACCAGCAGGCCAGGGCCAGTAGGGCTGATAGATCGCGGCAGAGAGCCCGTCGCTATCGGTGGCCTCTAGCTTGTCCAGCGCATCGGCCACGTGTTCCAGATCATCCATCGTACGCACGCGGAAACTCTCGCCCCCCGACAGACGCGACATGGCGCGCAGGGTGGCCGCATCGACCACGCCGCGCTCGCCCTCCTCGGCGCTGCCCAGATCCTTCGGCCCAAGTGCGATCGTATGCACGCGCACGCCCATCTCTGCTGCCAGTTCCGCGACGCCAAGCGGTTTCGTGGCCCCCGCATTGTTCACCCCATCCGACAGCACAATGACAACTTTTGACGTCGCCTCTGTCTGTGACAATCGTTTTAGGGCCAAACCAAGCCCGTCCGAGATATTCGTTGCCCGACCGGAAATCCCGATAACGGCCGTTTCGAACCGCTGTGCAACGGCTTCGACATCGAAGGTGAAAGGCGCGGCGTAATACGCCTCCGAGCCAAACACGATCAGCGCCATGCGATCCCCTGCCCGGCGGCGGGCGAATTCAGCCCCGACTTTGGAAACCGCGTCAAACCGGGTGATCGGCTGGCCATCAAGGTGGAAATCATCGCGCACCATCGACCCGGACAGGTCCAGCACAAAGGCCAAATCGCGCCCGGACACTTTCAGCGCAGGAACCGGCGCGAGATCACGCGGTCCGCTGAGCGCGATCAGCATCAGAGCCCAAATGCCCCATATCAGACCCACATTCAACTTAAAGTAGCGTTTCGTTCCAACTCCCTTGCGCACAATCTGTAGCTCGGCACCCACCCGTTCCGGCACACTCAACGCCTGCCCGCTCAGAGATTGCGCGCGTAGAAACCGCGCGGCGAGAATGGGCAGGGGCAACAGCAAAAAGACCCAAGGATCGGCGATTTCAAACAAGGCGCTGCACCTCCGCCTCAAGGTGCGCCACGTCCAAAGCCTGCGGTGCGTATAGCGCATCTGACAGCGCGTCGTAGCGATCCGGGGCGTGGTCGCGCAGCACATAAAGAAGGGCGACGCGGCGTTGCGGGTCGGGCAAGGTGTCTAGCGCAGCTAGCCGGGCGCTGAGCGTGAGGGGCCGCGTTCGCTTTTGGCGGCGGAATATCAGGTTGATCAAACCCGTTACCAGCGCTGCGGCAAGCGCGGCAAGACCGGCGCAGACCAGAAGTTCGCCGGCAAGCCCCCCTGCCCCAGCCTCGGGCAAGCGGATATCGCGCAAAGCATCAAGCAGGGCCTGCTGTGAAAAGCTCTGTTCCATCAGACCATCCCTTGGGACGGATGTGTCAACCGGCGGGCGGTCGCTTCGGGTGGGTCGCTGGCAGTGATCAGATGCGCAACGCGCCCGGCGATCTCTTCAGACGGCATATCCCCGCCCTGCGCATCGCCATAGGCTTGCAGACGCAGGAAACGCCCGTCTGGCATTCGCACCGGATAGCGTCCACGCGGCAAGGTTCCGCCGGTCCGGATTGCAAACAGGCGCGGATGGCGGCGGCGCGACAGATCATCAAGCCGTGCCGTGAAGGACGGGCCAAGCGTATCGAAGCCCGAGGCGATCAGCAGTTCTGCGCCGCGTGGAACGATGCGTTCGGCCTGTAATAGTGCCTGATCGAGGGGTGGGTCCCCTGCCCCGTCAGCCGCCAAGCCCATCGCCTGTTCATGGGCTGCAACCAACCCTCCGATCACATCCAACATCCCCCGCGAGCGTCCTCGCGGTGCAACGATCACCGGCGCTCCGGCGGTAACAGCAAGCAGGCCCACCCGGCCACCGCCTTCCACCGATTGCCAGCCGAGCAACGACAGCACCTCGGCCGCCGCAACAGAGCGAAAGGCGCGCCGCAGACCCCAAAGCATAGCGGGCCGGAAATCGGCAACCAGAAGGGAGACGCGGTCACGTTCTTCTTGAAACTGGCGAATATGGAGGCGGCCCGTGCGCGCCGTTGCGCCGCGGTCCAGATGCCGAAGGTCATCGCCTGCCACATAGGGGCGGATGTCAGCCAACTCTAGCCCCTGCCCTTTGCGCCGTGTGGCGTAGCCACCGGGCAGCGCGGCGAGTGTTTCAGGGGACCGGTCCGTCAGAGCGAGGGTGCGCATGGCAATCAGGGTGTCGCTGTCGAGGCGGACGCCCGGAGCGGCAAGCGCCACGCTCATAGCGGCTCCACTTCCGCCAGAAAATCCGCAATCAGGTCCCGTGGTTTGCGCCCATCGGCCACGGCACGCCATGTCAGCACCAAACGGTGCGCCAAGGCATCAGGGGCCATCGCGGCCACATCCTCGGGAACCGCATAATCACGGCCTTGCAGATAAGCCCGCGCACGGGAGGCCGCAGCCAGCGCAATCGAGCCGCGCGGTGAGATCGCATGGGCGATATCATCCGACTGCGCGCCAGAGCGGCTGGCCATGACAAGGCGCACGATATAGTCCTGCAATTCCGGCGCGAGATGCACATTGCGCACGGCATCGCGCGCGGCGAGCAGATCGGGCAGGGGCATCGGATCGGGATCCGAGAGGGTCCCCTGCGACTCGGCTTCGACCAGATCAAGGATCCGCCGTTCCGTTTCCAAATCCGGCAGATCGAGCATCACATGCATCATGAACCGGTCAAGCTGCGCTTCGGGCAGGGGGAAGGTGCCATCATGTTCGATGGGGTTTTGCGTCGCGATCACCAGAAACGGATCGGGCAGGGGATGGGTAAGATTGCCAGCCGTCACTTGCCCTTCGGCCATCGCCTCTAGCAGCGCGGATTGGACTTTTGGCGGAGCGCGGTTGATTTCATCCACCAGCACCAGATTGTGAAAGACCGGGCCGGGGACGAAATCGAAACTTCCATCCTGAGGCTTATAGACCGAGGTGCCGGTCAGGTCAGAGGGCATCAGATCGGGCGTGCATTGGATACGGGCAAAGCCAAGATCCACCGCTTGCGAGAGGCGCTTCACCGCACGGGTTTTCGCCAAACCGGGCGCACCTTCCAGCAGCACATGCCCGCCGGTCAGCACCGCGACAAGTAAACGTTCGACCAACCGTTCATGGCCAACCAATCCTGCTTCAAGCTGCGCCTGAAGCCGTTCTATGGTGCTCAGAGCACCGGATATTCGGGCGTCCATATTTCCTCCCTGACAGGGGCAGGCTACACGCGGGGTCACGTTCGCGCAAATACAGCCCTTGGTCGTAGCATAAGAGCCGCGCTAGCTGTCAGAACAGGCTGGGTCCAGAAGCGAGCGGAACCGCACATCTGACCATGTGCGCTGTGCGGCGGCTGACAATGCATCGAATTCGGCATCGATGAAGGAGATAAAGGCAGGCTCAACCGTTTCAGCGACCGGCGCTTGGGCGACCGCGTGGAGCATGAACAGATCAAAGCGGCACAGGCCCACCGGGTTCGACCTCAACATCGCGCGCATGAAATCCTGCGATTCCCAAGACAGGCGCGACAGGTTGACGGGCGTTTCTTGCAATTTCGACAGGAACCCAGCCTGACGTTCAAACAGCAGAACATCCATCCCATAGGTAAAAGTTTGATACAGTTCCTCGATCAAGATCGAGCGGAAAAACACCTGCTCAACGTTACCAATCCGGTCAAAGCGGGGCTGTTTGACCATGATGTGTGTGCCCTGCCCGCGCCGACCGAAAAACGCCTGCGCCATCGCGGGCGAGGCGGCGGCATAGCTACGCCGTTTGGGCAAGCCAAGACCGTAAGCGTCGTTCATCCAGGCGATATCGGCTGACAAGGCTGCGTTGGGCGGGAAGCCGGAGTACAGCCGCAGGACCACGATGCGCCCGGCCCCACATCCGCGCGCATCTGACCCGGCATAGCGCATCTGCAAGGGCTTGTTGAAACTGTGTTGCAGCAGCGCGGCGAAGGCAGTCAGAACGTCTTGTGTGGCGGGGTGTGGTTCTTCGCCAACGATGCACAGCGCCGCCCCTGCCAAATTGCGCCCATGGATCACAACCGGGATCGACATGTCGCGCGCAACCATCGTCGTGCGCAGGCTATAGTTCCAACCTTTGCGCGCCAGATCGAGATATTCTTTCTTGCCCGCTTGCACATGTGTGGCGGTGAGCATTATCAAAAAGAATAACGCGATAAATCTCATGTCTGTGCAAACTCCCTAGTCCGCGGTTACCTAGCCCGATAAGGCTTAAATTTCCATAATTGTCCGGCTGACAATAAGTGCCTTTATTGATTTTAAACGGTTTTTTCGATTGTCAGCTGACAATTTGCCAGCCGGAGGGCTGATTTACCCGTATAAGTCCCCTCGGCCCCCAGTTGGGTCAAGTGACGAAGGTAGCCGCCCGGATTGCGCAGACTTGCCACACGTTCAAGCATCGCAAAGACGGTGACGGCAGCGGTACGGGGGCCTAAGGTCGCTTCGGCCTGATGCAGCACGGCATTTTCAATGCCAATCATCGGTGCCAACTGACGCGCGGCTTGAACAGAGGTGCTCCAGCTCGCGAACGCGTCTGGGATCAGCTCAGTCGCTGAGGTGCAAGCGGATTTGACGGCTGACAAGTCCCGGTCCCTTATTTCAACAGAATCTTTTTTTTCTGTATTCTGTATGTGCCGCTCATTCTGGCTGTCGGTGTCGTTCATATCTTGTGTCATGGGCAATGTTTTGGACAGGCGGCGCAGGGTGTGCAGATGCGCGTCTAGCTCCTCGGGATTGTTTTTCCGCCGCAGAGCTTTCTTGGCATCGGCCGTTTCCTCGCATGGGCCGATCTGATGACAAAGCGCGTTAATTTCGGCGTGGAGCATTGCGCGCTGTTGCTGCGCTGTGCGGACCTCAGCGGCGATTTCCATCAACCGGGAGGCGGCGCGGGCGAGGGGGGCGAGATCGAAGCCGAAGGCGATCCCTTGCGTTCCGGCGAAACGGGCATAGCGTTTGCGGTTGGGGCTGTCCTGACGGCTGACAAATCCGGATTTCACCAAAGCCGACAGGTGCCGCCGCAAGGTGCTTTCTGGCATGCCATTCAAACGCTCGGACAGGGTTTTGTTCGACGGAAATACCACCGCCGGGCGATCTGGTGCGAGCCTGCGATCGGGCAAGAACGTCAGCAGGGCTTTCAAAACCGATAAGCTGCGATGGGTAAGCCCAACCCGCGTTGCGCCGAGCGTTGCCAGGTTCAAAAGTTGCCATTTGTCAGCCGGCTGGCCTGTATGCGGGCACAGCCCGACAGGCCGCCCGCCGTAAGGGGACGTGTTGTTCATTCCTCAAATCACGAAGGGCAACAGAAAACCGATCCCTGACCAATGATCAGAGTTGACAAGATCGACGATGCGGCGCTAACTCAAGGTGCAAAGTTCGAGAAGGGCCTTCCGAGAATATCTTGGGGGGCTTTTCTTTTGCCTATATGCCGTGCCTCCTGTTTGTGTCCTACTCTGCCTCTTCCGAGCGTGCATTTGTCCACCGCTCGTGAAGATCCTGCAGGAGATCTTCGGCATGGGCTTCAAGCCAATCGCCAAACTCTCCTGTCTTTATGTTCAGGCTGATCGCCCGGTTTGTTCTACGAATATCCGCCAGCGCCGTGCCATCCGGCCCGCGCAAAGTGCGGGGTTTACTGGGGGCACCGGTATCGTCCTCCCCCGTTTCTTCGGGTTTCTCAGGGGGACGGCGCAATGCCCTCTCCAGCAGGGCCTCAAAACGGGAATTCGAGTCTAAGCCGCAGATATCAGGCCCTATAATGAAACTGTGCATTCGCCCACGCGCGCCGGGAAGCTTCGCAGCCTTGACCAGATCCATCCACCGATCCCGACCAATCGCAGGGGCCGCGCCGATCTGGCGGAGCCAGTCCATTTGGAAAGCGGTTCCGACTTTCAGCAGGCGGCTGACCATGGGAAGATCGATTGACAGCGCGTCCGCGATTGTCTGCCGTTCATAGCCACTTTCTTGCAATTGCGCGGCGAACGAGGCTTTTTCGATAAAGGACAGATCCTGCCGCGCGGTGTTTTCCTGCCCCTGCGCCATGACCAGCGCGTGATCGTCCAGTTGCCGCACCATCGCCTTGACGGGCAGGCCGAGCTCTTTCAGCGCGCGCAGGCGACGGCGACCATACACGATCTCATACCGTCCGGGCCGTTTGACATGGGGGCGCAGCAGCACGGGGACTTGCTGGCCATAGGTTTCCAGACTCTGTTTCAGGGATTTATGCGCGTGATGGTCAAATCCCAGCCGGTCTTCGACCCCTGCATCTTCGATCAGATCGGGGGCGATATCCTGCACCGCGTTTTCTTGCAGCTTCGACAGGGATGATTGCAGCGCCCCGACCGTGCCGCGCGGTTTGTCTGCCGCTGGGCGCCGGGCGCCGGTATCGGGAATATTGGTGCTCAGAATGCCTTTGCGTGCCATCGCTATCGACCCCATGCCTGTTGCAGCAGCAATTCAACCTCATCATTCACAGCATTCAGTGAATCCACCGCGCGGTCATAGGTTTGACGGTGAAATTGGCTGCGTTCCACCTCGTATAGAGTCTGTTGCGTCAGGCCCGCATCGGAAATGGCGGTGGATTTCAACATTGGGGCCACCATTACCTCGTCGGTGAACAACTGGCGCAGGAAGGCGACCACCTGTTGCTGTGGCCCGTCATTGGGCTCGTGCCGGTTGATGAGGAAGCGCAGGAAGTCAAACTCCATCTGCGCGCCAGCATCCGAGACGACATCAAGCAAATCCGCGCTCATCTGCAGGAATTGGGACATTGATGCGACGTCCAGCATGTTCGGGACAATCGTAATCAACACCCCGGTCGAGGCGCACAGCGCGGCCATCGTCAGATAGCCCAGTTGCGGCGGGCAATCGAAGAGGATCAGATCATAATTCGCCTCAACCTCCTGCAAAGCGGCCGCCATGCGGGCATAGAAGGGCGGTTGGATGTTCGATAGCAGGGCTTGCGGGGTCTCATGCTCAAACTCCTGCAACATCAACCCGCCGGGGGCGATGTCGATCCCGGTGAAGAAGGTGGGCTGGATTACCTCCGACAGGGGCAGGGGGTCTTCATAGCGGATTGCGTCGTAAATGGTGCCGGAATGGAGGAAGTCATATTCCGGTTGATAGCCAAACAGCGTTGTTAGAGACGCTTGTGGGTCGATATCAACGCAAAGCACCCGGTAGCCTTTCAGGGCCAGCCGCTGCGCGTTATGCACAGCAGAGGTGGTTTTGCCTGACCCGCCCTTGAAGTTCAGAAAGGACAACACCTGCACCTGATCACCGGGGCGGCGCCCGCGCAGATAGGTGCCGGGCGTCTTGGCGGTGCTTTCCAGCGTTCCACGGATAGCTTGCAGGTCTTCAGCGGTATAGTGCCGCCGCCCGCCGGGGGTCATGTGCACATCCGTGATTTTGCCGTCGAAATGCAGCTTGCGCAGGAAGCCGGGGGAGATTTGCAGCAGGTCCGCCGCCTCCCCGGCAGAAAAGCGCCGCAGCTCTTTTTGCGCGTCGGGGGCAAAGACCGACCGCATGTGACTATCCAGCGCTGCCGCCAGCCGATCCGCGTTGGTGCGGATGCGTGCGTTGATGTGTATCTGTCCTGCCATGACCGCTCAGGTTGCTCTTGGTTATAGTAACGCTGATTTTCGACAGCGCCCATTTTTCCGTTTTTGTACGAAAGAGCGGGCCGGTTTGTCCACTGATTCCTGACTTGGCGGTCTGCTGTATATTGTGGGGCAAAGGATAACGAGCACAAGGGTAAGTCTAAGGCATTGAAAAAAATAGGTTATCTTTCCGGTGCTTGATGGCTGGCCAAAGCCCGCCCCTCAGCCGCACCTGCGCCGAGAGCATTACATGCGCGCCCAAAGGGCGAATCGCGAAGGCGAAATTAGGCTCTATACCGTAGAAATCGGCTCTATTTCGCGGGATTCACGGCGCCGGGAGAGATACGGTAGGTCAATTCGGCCCCGTCCTGCGCGGCATGTTCTTCGGCCTGACTTTGTAGGCGCGTATGATGTGGGGACTTTTTGCAGACCGGATCGGTTGCCGACGCATCACCGGTCACGGCCATCGCCTGACAGCGGCAGCCGCCGAAATCGACCGTCTTGCGCTCGCAGGACAGGCACGGCTCGGCCATCCAGTCTGTGCCGCGATAGGCGTTGAAGGCATCCGACTTGTACCAGATATCCGAAAGGCTCCGGTCCTTGACAGTCTCAAACCGCAGATGCGGGATCGACTGCGCGGCGTGGCAGGGCAGCACAACGCCATCGGGGGCCACATTCAACCCCGTCGTGCCCCAACCGCCCATGCAACGTTTGGGGAAATCTTCGTGATAGTCGGCGGGCACATAGTCCAACACCAGCGTGCCTTTCAGCGCTGTGCGCGCCTCATTGACGATGCGGGTGGCTTCCATTGCCTGTTCGCGGGTTGGCATCAGCGCATCGCGGTTTTTCAAAGCCCAGCCGTGGAATTGAACTGTCGCCACTTCGATCCGGCGCGCGCCCATTTCAACCGCCATCTCAATCGCGCGCGGCAGTTGGTGCAGGTTGCGCCGGTGCAGCACGGCGTTCAGCGTCAGCGGAAAACCAATCGCGCCGATCCATTCGGCCACCTGCATCTTGCGTTTATAGCCGCCCTTATAGCCGCCGATTTCATCCGCCATTTCTGGCGTCGTGCCTTGCAGTGACAGTTGGATATGGTCCAGCCCGGCGGCGTCCAATTCGGCCAAGCGTCGTTCCGTCAGCCCGATGCCAGAGGTGATGAGGTTGGTGTAAAGCCCGGCCTTGCGCGCCGCCTCGACCAAAGGCACCAGATCACGGCGCGAGGCCGGCTCGCCGCCCGAGAGGTGCAATTGCAGCACACCAAGCGCAGCGGCCTCGTCAAAAACCCGCTTCCATGTATCGGTATCAAGCTC
>CAZPXE010000019.1:0-18643 GCA_964590545.1 uncultured Rhodobacterales bacterium
TAATGTGAATATGATTGCTGTCCCCCTCTCGGCAGATTGCTTTGCAATCGCCTGCCGGGCAATGGTCGTCGCCTTGTATTTCTGCGTTCTGATGACCTTGATGTCATTCTCACGCATCAAACGGCCCACACGCCCGTGCCCGACGTTCAGCCCCAGCTCTTGCAGTTCTTCAGTCATCCGGGGCCGCCCGTAGCTTTGTAAGTTAAGCCGATGCTGCTCACGAATGTGGGCCAAAAGCACCATATCATCTCGTTGTCGTTGGCTCATTGGACGTATCCGCCAAGCACGGAACCCACGAGATGTGACCTGCATAATACGGCAGAGAAATTCCACGGGCCAAACTTCTTTCCAGGCATCGATGAAAGCAAACCTCACCGGCTTTGGCCTGCAAAGAAGATCGCCGCCTTCCTAAGAAACACCCATGTCAGCCTCTGGCGGTAACTCTTGCAAATCATAACCAAACGACTTTGCACGCCGCTTGAGGTTGCCGAGGACGCGATTGCGATATCTTTCCTCATAATGGGCCGCGCCGGGGTCCTGATAGGTCATGCCGTGGCGCAGGGTGTTGTAGAACAAAACCGCTATTTTGCGCGCGGTGGCCGTGACTGCTTTGGCTTTGCCAGCACGAGCCGCCAGTCTTCGGTAGAATGCGCCCAATGCCGTGTCACTACGGCCAATCGTGACCGCAGCCAAACGCAATAGTGCGGCGGCTCGACTGGAAGACCGCCTTGTCCGCGATGACAGGACCTTGCCGCCCGATATCTTGTTGCCCGGTGCTAGGCAAAGCCACGACGTGAAGTGTTTTGCACTTGGCCATGCCCGTAGATCAGTGCCGCATTCGCCAACGAGCTTGAGCGACAGGGATGGTCCCATCCCATGGATTTGCGTCAGATCAACGCCAAGGACACCATACAACGCTGCCCTGACATCAAACGACGGTGCCCCCGCCTTTTTGGTCTTGCTGCGTATCTTGGGCATTAGGCCTGGATCGTGGTCTTGATCCGCCGCCAGCGTCTCTAGCACTGCCTCAAGATGACGATCACATTCCAGCATCTTGACCTGATAGAAGTCATAAAGTTCGAGCGACTGGGTCAATGCAAAGAAATGTTCTGGTCGGTCATTACCGTTTAAAGCGCCTCGCCTTTAACCTGATACAAAGGTATCGCCATTGTCCCGAGAGCACCGAAGGTGCGGCAGGGTAATGGCGATTCAAGTTTGAGGCGAGCCGCTCTAGTGCGGCCTTGATCGTTTCCGTTGAGGCCCGGCAGCGCACATCCCGATAAGATGCCAATACATCCAAATTCCGCTCTCCTTCAACGATCGCACGGATGATCTTCATCCCCGTCACGCCTGTGATATCAGCGACAACGTGATGCAGCTGGAGATTCATCTCCATCAGCGCCTTTTGCATGTGTTGAATGTGGGCAGCAGCATATTCCACCAACCGTTCGCGCTGTCGCAGATAGGCTCGTAACGTTGCAATATTGGCCGTTGGCCGAAAGCTGCCACGTAGAAGCCCATATGAATGCAGCTGCCGTAGCCAACTGGCGTCACTTACGTCAGTCTTCCGCCCGGGTACGTTCTTGGCGTAACGGGCGTTGACCAGAATAAGGCCCCATCGCAAGGTTTGTGGGTAGGATTACTATAAGCGAGACCATAGCGTGAACAAAATTTCCAACCCCTAAGAAAAGTGTAAAAATAACATAGTATTAGGGCGATAGGTGGTTCTTCAAGAAAATCAATTCCACCGGGCTGACTCTAAGCATCTCTAAAACGGCCGTTTTAGAGGCACCAGTTATCAAGCGTGCTCAGCACCAGAGATGCCCCTTATTGTGTCTCTAAACCTGTCTTTTAATGGGCTGCGTCTCTAAATTGTGGCCTAACGTTAATGAGATTTCTCCCGCGCTTGATGTTTCCCTTTTTGTTCGTCCTTAAGGTAATTCTACGTACAAACCTTGCGATGGGGCCAATAACCTCGAAGCCGTGCTGCTCGAGGATCTCGTAAGCCGGGATCCAGTACACACCGGTGGATTCCATCGCGACGCTGGTCACACCGTGCGATTTGAACCAATCGGCCAAATCATGCAGATCATGCGTGAAAGTGCCAAACGCGCGCACGGGTGCATCTGTCACGTCAGGGTTCACCGCAGCCATATGTTCACGCGAGCCAATATCAACTGCAGCAGCGCCGATGTTCACGGTCTCAATTGCTGGGGTCCGTCCGGTCTTTTGCTTTGCCATCTTCTATCCTCCTGTTAGCAACAGAAGGGCGTGGGCTATGCAAATCCGTCATCTTCCTAACCGGGATCGCTGCCAAAGCAGCGTCACCACTCTCAAGTCCGCATCAACCCATGGGCCACGTTTTTTAACGGGGTTCTGTCCTAAGACAGACCACCAATAAGCGAACGGCCGCTGCCCTTCATGGCGCTACTCTAGCACAGGCTGTTTCTACCGCGCACAGGCGGGCTCAAACCCGGAACGGTTTTTTAACACTTCCCTCTCCTCGCGCAGCAGACGGACTTCCTTGCGAAGCCGCGTGTTCTCCTTCTCAACGTCTTCATGCGGACATCGCCATTGTCTCTCGGACCAATGGCGTTCCAATGACGATCATCAAATCATCGTGCTGATGTTGCTGAACCCACTTGTTCAGCGTCGAAAGCCCCACACCCAAATCTGATGAAAGCTGGGGCCGCGTTAATCCACTGGTCGTGGCCATCCGCACCGCGTCACGCCGGAACTCGTCTGTGTATCTCTTTGCCATTCCATATCTCCTTCATAGCAAACATTGCTCGAAAGAGACCGGGACTAAACCGCGACAAGACCAAGATGCTATCGATGTCAGCACAACTGTCGCAAGGCTCGAAGAGATCGGCATCCGCGTCCATTGTCTCGTGCTTGGAGGCGTCGATCTCACCAGTTCTGCTGGAAAAATGACAATGGGCGTCATCAACGCCGTCGCCCAGTTCGAACGCGATCTGCTCATCGAGCGCACCCAATCCGGCCTCGCCCGTGCCAAGGCCTCCGGGAAGCCCTTGGGACGACCATCAGCCCTATCAGCGGATCAACAACTCAAAGTGAAAGAAAAACTCCAAAACGGAGAGACAATCTCAGCCATAGCCCGCGACTTCCAGACCAGCAGACAAACCATCATGCGCGTCAGAGATCAGCCATAATCCTGTGGGACTTTTGGGTCTTTTGTTCCGATGGACCCAACCTCTCTAGGTTAAAAGCCAAGTGCGCCAAAATCTGTATTAAAGGTGGAGGTAGAGTTGGACATTCCTGTCCAGATAGTGGACAAAAGCGTCCCACTCGCGGACAAATTTGTCCGTAAATTTTACTAAGTCCTTATTTTGTAAGGCGAAATTTTTTGTGCCCGTAACGACAAGCTGCTAAAATCACGTAATGCATTGTTTTTAATGATAAATTTCTGCGTTACCCTCCCATCTCGCAGAGATGCGATCCGTGTGGGAACTTTTGGAGAGTTGGGGTGGATGTGTAGTCTGTTTTGCCGCCGAGTAAGGCTTTGAAACCCATACGGTTTGCGCCGTGCTAGCGGTGATCATGTCCTGACGCGACCCCGGCAACTGGCTATATCCGAAGAGGCTTGAGCTCGGCTGGAACGCATGTTGGCTCAGTCCCGTCACGATAAGTTCGGGGCCAGATCTGAGAAGTTGGCTCCAGATCGAGCCCCTGGTTGATGTGCTTTTTGACTGTCGATCTCGCGCGGTACGGTCTATAAAGCAAAGGCGGCTCCGTCGAGACCTCCTGAAAGCCTGTAAAGATGTAGCTGAAGTCCACGGGCTAACAGTCGAAGGGGGTGATCTGAGCGATATCGATCTGCGACATAGTTTTGATATCGGATTCCGCGTTGGAATTCCGATGGAGGATGGGACCCTTTATTCGTCGGACAAAGCCTTGTTTGAAGCAATGGTTGAACACTTTGGATTAAAGCCGACCGACCATGGTGAAGTCGTTAAGGCAAGAGGTGAAATCTACCGCGTGTTGGCAATAAATCCTAATCGCCCCAAGTATCCAATCACGTCGAGCGTGTCGCCGATGGGCGTTGATTTAAATTTCCGGTCGAAGATGTGGTGATGTATTTGCGTAAAGATTAGGCTCAATTGTTCTATCAACGTTCCAAATTACGCCCAAATATGCAGCTTCGGGTCGGTTAGGCCTACATACGACATCTTCGAGAGCTGCTTTCTTGTTAGAACCTGACTGACGCCCAGAGGACCCTTCATCGTGAAAAAGCAATTTCTCTTATCCCTGACTGCAAATTTGCTGCGCGTGGTACTGGGCTTTGTGTTCTTTTGGCAGGTCTCTCAGGCGCTGGGGCTGAGCACACTGGGGGAATATCTTTATGTGACGGCGGCGCTGGGATATTTTGGCTCGTTGATCGACTATGGGTTTAACCTGTTTGTGCTGAACACCGCCTCACGGTCCGTGGGGAATCTGCGGCCGTTGTTTTTGCGTATTGTGCTGTCCAAGCTAGTGTTGACCATTGCTTGTGCGGCCGTGCTTGCGGGGCTTTATGGGATTGCTTTTGCACAGCAAGGTCTGATCGTCACCGCGCTGTTTTTTCTGATTGTGGTGCTGATGTCCTTTTCGGGGCTACTCATTCAGTTTTTCAAGGCGCTGGGGCGGTTTGAATATGAATTCTACTCCGCACTGATTGCGAGCATGCTGCCGGTTGTGGCCCTGTTTGTGCTGCGCGACGGTCTCACGCTGGTGGGGCTGGGGTGCATCGTGCTGGCGGTGCGGATCGTCGCGCTTGTATTTCAACTGATGTTGTTTTGGCGTGTCACTCAAGGACAAGCCTGGGTGGGCGCGGACGAGGCCCCCAAACGCCTGCTGCCCAGCATTCTTCGAGACATCAACAGCAATGCCAAATATGCGCTGTTTTCTGTGCTGGGCGCGATGTTTTTGAGCGTAGACATCGTGATAATGCAGTTTTTGCTGGGGCCGGAAGATGTTTCGATTTATGGCACCGCAATGAAGGTCATTTTGGCGGTGATATTGTTTTTCGAAGTGCTTACCGGGGTTTTCATGCCAAGATTGGCACGCCAGTATGAAACCGCACCAGAGCAGTTTCGTGTTGATATGCGGCGTTTTACACTGGTCATGCTGGTGGGTGTGGTCGCGGCATCATTGGGGCTGGTGGCCTTTGGCCCAATGGCCATCAGTCTTGCCTTTGGCCCAGAGTTTGTGGGGTCGGGAGATGTTCTCAGGATGCTAAGTCTCGTTCTAGTTTTCCGTGTTATGACCATGGTAAGCGGTTCTCTTTTAACCGTGACCGGGCTACAGAGCTTTCGCGCGATGATCATGGCGGTTATTGTTCCGGTGCATATTGTTCTGAATCTCATTATGCAGCCTGCCCTTGGGTATTGGGGCGCAGTTGTTGCATTGGGGATGTCCTTTACCTTTGTTTTCCTATTTAATTTAGGTGTATTTTTATTTCTGTTACCGCAAAAAAAGGAGCCGTGACCGTGAATTTCAAAGGGAACTTACGTGGACTTTGTGCGGACTGTCTGTGCGCTTGTGAGCTGGGACAGTTTGTTAAGAAGATGGGTAGCCGGTGCCGTTCCTATCCTTCGACTGGATGCACATAAAAATGCAACCTGCCACACAGGCGTCTTCGCCAATATCTAAAAAGAGGTTTGCTAAGACCAAGCTCTCCCTTGGCCCGGTCGCTGAAAACGAGTACCAAGCTTTCGCAATGAAACATGCTTTGGCCATATATGATAGTAAATCCCTTTACACTTATGTCCCAAAAAATGCCTGTTCTACGATGCGCTACTCAATTGCGCGCAACAATAGGTTCATCGACGCGCATACGGATGTAGATTGGCACCATTCTAATAATCTTACGTTCTGCGCGAGCCAAGAATTCGCGGCAAATGCCGAGTATGCTTTTGTTGTCCTGAGGTGCCCATTCAGACGTATCGCTTCAGCATATCTTGACAAAGTGGTAACTGCCAACCGCGTGGTTCGCTCGATTTATCCGATCAAAATCAAAAAGATACAGCTAAGGCTCATGGAGCGTTCAATGTATCATGGTTTAACGTTTCGTACATTCATTGAACGCATTTCCAGAATTCGCAGACAGGAGCTTAACCAACATTGGCGCCCGCAGGCCGACTTCATGCTATATGACAGCTATGATGACTATTTTTCGGTAGAGGACTTCGGGCGCGTCGCAACGGTTTTGAACAACCAGATTGGCTTTACTGTTTATGACACTCGTAACATTGTGGGCCATGATACACAGAAGTTCGAGAAAGTTTCAGGCCACTTTACTGATACGCTAGCTGGTGAATTGTTTGTGATGCGAAACGCTGGTCAGGTTCCAGACTACGCAAGCTTATATGATGACGATTTGCGTAAGGTCGTTGCTGGAATTTATGCGGATGACATCGAACTCTACGCGCAGACCTGTGATCCTGGGAACCTGCTTTTTCCTGACGCTGCCGTTGGCAAATTGGAAGTGCTCTAAACAGTGACGACAACATACCCAGGGGTCAACCGAACTGTTCTTCTTGTTCTGAACTACAAGAAATATTCTGACAGCGTGAATTTCCTGCAATCGGTGATCGATACCGGGCTGGCGGATGCGGATATTGTGATCCTCGACAATGCCTCGGGCAACGAATCTGTTGAGGCGTTGCGCGCCTGGATCGACGGGAACTTTCCGGTGGATGCGCCTGACATGCTGGAGGCGGATGGGTTTGTCATGGATGCGCCGCGTTTTGAGGGGCATGTGACGGCTGAACACGTCAAAGGCCGCGTATCGCTGTTTTCCTCGGATGAGAATTACGGATTTTCGGGCGGCAACAATGCGCTGGCTGCGATCGGGCGGCAGCTTGGCTATGAGTTTTTGTATCTGCTCAACAGCGACATCCTGTTTACCGACCGTTTTTCTGTGGCCAAACTTGAGGCGCTGCATGATGCTGATCCGCGCGCTTATGTCTCAGGGCCCTGTGTGATCAACATGGACGGCAGTTTCGATTCCCCCTTTCGGCGCGACAGTTTCTGGGGCGACGCGGTGTATTATGGCCCTGTGAACCGCATCCGGCGGATGTTTGGCCTGCCGATGGTGCAGTTTGATATCGACGCGCTGTCCAAACCCAAAGGCGCGCAGGTCTATAAAATCTCTGGGGCGGCGATGTTTTTCCCCACCGCGCGGTTCGTTGAACTGGAGGGGTTGGATGAAAACGTCTGGCTCTCAAGTGAGGAGCCGATTTTGGGAGAAAAGGTGTTAAAGGCCGGAGGTGGGATCATGTATTTGCCGACCACGGTTTTGCTGCATATCAAGGCATCGGCACCGCGACCCAAGTCAAAAAAGGTCGATATCCTGTCGAACCACTTCCAGCAGCGCAACTACTACTACCGCAGCTACCGCGGCTTTGCGGCTTGGCAGATGGCTGTGCTGCGCGCGGGTCAAAAGCTGCGCTTGATGCTGGCGCGGCTATGAAAAGGGACGCATTACATGAAAAAGATCGCCGTTCTAAGCTCGACCGATTATAACAGCTATCCGGTGGGGGGGATGATGTCCTTTATCAAGGATGCCGCCCCTGAGATGGCCAAACGGTTTGAGGTGGATTTCTGGGGGGTGGATACCGGTACGGGTGTGAAAAGCTTTACCTCTGGTGGGCAGACATTTCCGGTGCGCTTCTTTGGCTCAGCCAAGACCGGACGGAAGATTATCCCCAACATGGTGCGTGTCACTTGGCACTTGTGGCGCAACCGCCGCGCGCTACTGAACGAAGGCTATGACGGCATCTACATTCATGGCATCCCACTCAATATGGCGCTCCCCCGGGGTGGCCCCAAGCGTATAAACCATGTTCATGGTCTCAATAACCCGTTCAAAGCATTGAACGGCTACAACAATATCGGAAAGCGTCTACTGCATCTATTTTACGAATGGTCGCGCCGCGTAGCTGTGCGAGACAGTGATCTCGTCATGCTGGCCGGTGATCGACAGGGCCTTGCTCCTTTTCAGCGGGCTTACCCCACCTCTGGGCGCATGGTGGTTCTGCCAAATTTTTGCGATACAAAAACATTTGGAATGCACGTGTCTCCTCTGGATCGCGGCAAGGAAAGTTTTGAGGCAGCCGACAAGATCATTTTGCATGTTGGACGCCTGTCCAAAGAAAAAGACCCGGTGCTGGCAATCCGTATTCTTGCAGCGCTCATTAATCAGGCAGAGCTTAAAGTGCGCGTTCACCTTGTCATGATCGGCGGAGGCGCCTTGCACGAAGAGATTGTGCAACAGGTGCTCACATTGGGGGTTGATGCACATGTGTCCCTACTAGGCATCCAGACTCGTGCTACAATCGCGCAGTGGATGCGTAGCGCAGATTTGTTGCTGCTGACATCGCATTTCGAAGGGTTTCCCGTGGTTCTGGCTGAAGCGGCGCACTCGGGTCTGCCAATGGTATGCCCAGAAATTACCGGCGTTCATGATCTTGTCGTGTCTGGAAAAACGGGCTTTGTCGTTGACTCGCGCTGCCCAGAAGACTTTGTTGTCCCAACTCTTGAGGTACTTGAGAGCCGCCAAGCCTATGGCACGCAGGCACGCGCCTTGGCCGCACAATACACTCCTGATCGCATTCTCGATCGATTGTGCCGGGAGATTTCGGATGTCCTCTAAACGCAATAGCAAGATCATAGCATTTCTGGGGCCGGACGGCGCCGGAAAATCCACTGTGCTCGATCTGGTACAGGAACGGCTGACGGAACGTGGAGAGAGTTTTTGTTATCGCTACTTTGCGCCGGGATTTCTGAAACGCTACCGCCGCAAGGGAGATGGCTCGATCACCACGAACCCGCATGAAGGGCGGCAATATGGAAGCGTGTTGATCGCCACAAAAATCTCGCTTATGCTGTTCGAATTTCATATGGGTTTGCCTCGGTTGCGCCGTACCTACCGGTTGGCATTGTTTGACCGCTATATCCACGATCTGCTGGTCGATCCCCGTCGCTACCGGATGGATCATCTGCGTTGGTGGATACGCGCCCTACTGAAAATGGCCCCTGCCCCAGATCTTTTAGTGATTATCAGCGCGCCTGCAGATGTGATCCAGACCCGCAAACAGGAAGTTCCCCCTGAAGAAACTTCGCGCCAAGTCGCTGCCTATGAAGCACTGGCTGACACGCATCACAACTCCGTCATCATCCATAACACTGCCATGCCTGAAGCGGCTGCCGATGCAGTTCTCGCACAGCTGGAAATGCTCTGATGATTGATCTTTCGCATCTTCTCGGCCCTGCAGATGCATCGGATGCGGCGCATTACGTCTTTCGAGTCTATCCCAGATCAGGTGCCGAGCGCTGGATGCTAGAAGCCATGCAACGGCGTCCATGGCATCTTAAGACGTGGCCGCGAGCCAATTTTCGGGCTCGTGTAATTTATCGCACGGCCTGGGCGCTGGGGGCGCTTGGGCTACATTTGCCCGCGCGCATGGAAACCTATACGGTTGCTCCAGGGTCTGTTTATGCGCAGCTACAAGCAGAATTTGACCGATTAGGCATCTTTCTGGGCACGCCCGGCCCCAATCGCAAGATTGTTGTCTATGCGGCACGGCCAGAGCGCTCTTTCTTTGTCAAAATCCCTCTGGGACCAGCAAGTGCCGCGTTGGTAGCCCGCGAAACCGAAGCCCTAAAAGAGCTGGCCCGCGACCCCGACCTTGGGCCGTTGATACCGACTGCTGAGAGGGTCGCAGGGCATCTTGCCGTGCAAGACATCGAGGCCGGCGGGACCCGCCATGAGGCGCTTGACCTTCGCGAAGTGCTCCGCGTTCATGACATTCTCGAACGCCGTTCGGCGACCATCCACAAACTTTCTGATTTGCGTCAGGATTGGCTAAGTAAACCCGATGGCGCTTTGGTCTCTCATAATCCGCAGACCGCAGCTACCATTGATACCGCGCGCGCGACGGCGATCAGTTTTTTGGACTCGTTGCCGCACGATCTGGATGTGCCGTGTTACATGGCACATGGTGATTTCACCCGCTGGAACGTGCTGCGAGCCACCGACGGTGCGGCACGGATTATCGATTGGGAGCTTTACGGCCTGAAACCGCGCTGGTTTGACCTCGTGCATTATCTCGTGTCTCATGACTTGCTGGTGGCGCGGAGATCCCCCGCCGAGGTTGTGGCCCATCTTAAACAAGCCGCCAGCGATATCGGCGCTGCTGCGTCAATGGATCAATGGTGGCGGTTGGTTGGCCTTTATTTCGTTTATCAGAGTTCGTATTATTGCGCCCTCTATGAACGTCAGTCAGATCTGCACGCACAAGCGTGCTTGCAGCTTAGAGCTTGGGCCGACATTTTGTGCCTGCTCTCGATCAACGCAGAATCTCACACCGAAGGGTTCCCAGGGACGTGCTGATGGATTTTGCCGGTTATAAATACGTCACTACGCTGGTGGTGCTGGCCGAAATCGGTGTCTTGTTCCTGACCTACAAGCGCAATCCCAAGCTCGCGTTCTATGCGATAGTGATAAGCATCTTACTCAAAGGGCAGTACCTCTGGATTGGAAGGGCGATTTATGCTTGGCAGATAGCGGCGTTGCTGGGTCTGGCTTATCTGGCGATGGGGAGAGACCGAGGAATTGTGCAAATCGCTGGACGGGAGCTGAGCTTTTTTCGAATGTCGATGCTGCTGTATTTTATCTACACGGTCGCGGTGTCGGTTCCCATGTGGTTAATCTTTCATGTTGAGGGTCTTGGCGACTTCGGGACAGAGGTTTCAGTGAACCGTGTTATGACCCAGACTGTCTATTTCCTTTTCCTCGTCGGTATTTTCGGAATCGGTATTTGGGCAGGACGTCATTTGAACACGATAGATCTGCTGCGTGCCATCATCCTGATCGCGATTGTCGCTGCGTATGGTGCCATCCTACAAAGCCTGATCGTACACTTTGTGGGTATCAACATCTTTCCGATCATCGGTTCCGATAGCACGATCCGCTCTGCATTCATTCTTGATCGAACCTTCCGTGCAAATTCCTTTGTGGGCGAGCCCAAACATCTTGGATTGCTGATGTCGATCGGGTTGATCTCATTCTTCCTGACACGGCTGTTTCGGATCAAGACAGGAGGACGTTTTGCCATACACAAACCTTTGGCCATGGTTGTGGCACTCTTGCTGAGTTTGTCGACAACCGGCATCGTAATCACTGCAGGAGGGATTGGGGTTATAACAGTGATTTTCTTTCGGTGGCTGCGCAGTACAGATTTGGCGATGGTGAGCCTTTTGGCGGTTGTAGTCGTGGGCCAAGTCATTGGCTCGGGTGGTGATTATGCTGACTCTCTCGAACGTCAGATAAGTAAGACCAATTTCGAAGTTCAGGATGAAAGCGTAAAACAGGCGCTTCTAGCAAGACCCGATATGCTCGTTACCGGTACCGGGCTGGGCAATATTCATCTGATCGCTGTGGATTACCTCCCAACCAACTTCCCTCTGTTCCGCAACCAAGGCTACAAGGCCAATTCCGGTCTCTATTTCGTGATGGGCGACAGCGGCTTAGTGGGACTTCTACTCTTACTGTCGGGGCCGCTTTTCTGCATACAGGCTTGTGCTCGATTGCGCCGATATCAAACCCCTGACGACCGTAAAGAGGCGCTTTCCACACTAGCGCTAATACTGGTTACCTTGTTCAGTTTTATGCTACGCCACGATCCAGGATATTTCCTTTTTGCTGGCTTTGTGTTTACACGTCTATCCGTGTTGCGCCAACAAACCACAAGAACCAGAAATACCCACTCATCCGAATTTGCGTTCCAATCCGCAGAACGTTAAACACTATTACTTACGATGAAATGATATTTTATAAATGACCACTCGGCCCTCTTTTCTGGCTCTGCTCCTGGAACGTGTACTCAGACGCCCTGTCACGCTGGATCCCAACATCCCCCTTGGGGTTCTAATCGGGCAAGCGCTGACAGTGGGCATCGGTCTGATGCGTGGGATCCTACTAACTAGGCGCAGGCTAGTGTTGGAACCCGGTGCCCGCATCAGCGATCCCAGCCGACTGCAAACCGGCGGTGGGTTGATCCGGGTCGGTGCACAAAGCCGCATCGAGTGCACCTCACGCGAAGGAGTCAAGCTGGGCCGCAACTTCAAGCTTGGGGCCTTCTCGCGCATGATCGCCAGCGGTACGCTCAGTGATCTGGGGCGTGGGATCACCGTGGGTAACAATGTGGGGATCAGCGAATTTGCTTATATCGGCGGCGCAGGAGGTGTCAAAATCGGTTCTGACACAATCGTTGGACAGTATTTCAGCACCCACCCCGAAAACCACATCTTTGCCACTACGGATCGAAAGATCCGCGAACAAGGAGTGACCCGCTTAGGCATAGAAATTGGTCCGAACTGTTGGATCGGTTCAAAAGTGACCATCCTAGATGGGGTGAGATTGGGCCGCAGTTGCGTGGTGGCCGCAGGCAGCGTTGTTAATTCCGCCTTCCCTGATTATGCTATCATCGGCGGGGTACCAGCCCGTCTCTTGCGGATGCGCGAAACTCCGGCTCAAAAAGAGCATGTCAGCACGTTGGAGGCTACCAGTGACCGCTAGTACCACCGCAACGGCCTCGCAGAACGGCCCCACCGAATCTGCTTTAAGCGCGCGTTCGCAATTGGTGTCTGATTTTTTTGATCACATGAATTGCCAGGATCTGGCTTGGGTGGTCATGAACAATTATGAAGAATTGCCTCAAGTCATACCGTCGGACATCGACTTCTCAATCCCGTCGGAACTGTTCCACCGGCTTGATAGCTTTGTTGAGGAATTTTGCGAGCGTGTCGACGCGCAGATCGTCCAAAAGCTGTGGCATGGCAACATGAAGTGCGCCTACATCTTGGCCGTCGGACCTGAAGGCATGCGGGAATTTGTCCAGCTCGATTTTTTTACGGCCTTCTCAACCAAAGGATGCCCGGCATTGATCAGCCACTCTGATCTGGTGGAGGGGAGCCGAGCACTCCGAAATTTTAACGTGCCACGACCCGAGGTCGAATTGATCTTTACCGCCATGCGGCGTCTGTTCAAGGATGATTGGTCCGAGCGCCATTGCACCCGCATTGCCGATCTGCGCGAACAGATAACCAATGACGACTGGTTGCATGCGCACTACGGTTGGATGCGCCCAACGCTGGAAGCCGCCACCCGAGGCGAGATTACAACCGTAACACAACGGCGCAAAGAGGATTGGACGCAACTCCGCAAAACCGCTGCAGGGAACCTGTCTGTGTCGCAAAAAATCGCCAATGCAGCGCTACAAACCCGTCGCATCAGCACACGATTACGTGACGAGACCGGCCAACTGATCATGCTGGCGGCTCCCCGTGATAGCATCAGTGCAGAGGCATTGGAAACGCTCGGACTGGTCTTTCACCGCCGCCTCTTTATCACAGGCAAGACGTCGTCGGTCACGCTGCCCGCCAAGATCGCCCTTCTCAAACGACGCAAAGGGCTAATTTTTGTCTTGGCCGGCGCTGATCATCCCGAGGGTTGGCGGTTGGCGCACCAGCTGGAGCGATTGGGCCTGGTGGACCAGTTGCTGTATCAGGGCGATGGCACAGACCTTTCGAATCACAAAGCCCCTGCAACAGCGTTTAGCTCCGACGCAGAAGCTATTGAGGCAATTGTGGCGATACAGACCACTAAGACGGCCCGCGCTATTGCCCGCGGTGGCAGCCAGACAAGCGGCTCCCGCGTATGACATCGCGTCGCGCCAAGGTTTTGATTATTGCTTATGCCTGTCGCCCAGGTGAAAGCTCGGAACGGCAGGTCGGCTGGCATTGGGCTCGACTAATCCAGCACCACCACGACGTGACCGTTCTGACCCGTGAAAGCCACAGACCACATATCGAGGCTTGGATCGCCGCCGCACAGGAGACAGGCCCCTTTCCGGAGTTCATCTATTACGACCTTCCCGAAAGGGTGGCATGGTTCAAGAGCGGGGAGCGCGGGCTATACTTCTATTACGCGCTTTGGACATTGGTTGCCGTCTGGCGCTGCCGAAAGATGAACCGTTCTGGACGATGGGAGATCACGCATTTCCTGACCTTTGGTACGCTTTTATGGCCCCAGTTCGGTTTCTTGATGAACACTCCCTACCTGTTAGGCCCCGTTGGAGGGGGAGAACGCATTCCCTTGGCCCTGCGCGATGCTTTTGGGAGCACTGGACAGATCAAGATCTTGTTGCGTTGGCTGGCACAAAAGTTGATGGTCCTTAATCCGATCTTTTTGGCTAACCTCTCTCGTGCCGAACTGATTTTCGCCCGCACTCAGGAAACACTGGAGATGATCCCAGCGCGCTATCACCACAAAACCTCCCTGCTTTTGGAAACCGCCATCGGTCCTGAGATGATCCCCGAAACGCCGCCCCAACGCGCCAACAAGGTGCTAGAAATCGTGTCGGTCGGCCGACTGATCACCAGCAAGTTCAATCCGCTAATGCTCGAAGCCCTAGCGGCTTTCAAAGCGCGTTGGAAGCACCCCTTCCATATGATAATTATCGGCGACGGACCAGAGCGCGCGCGCCTTGAATCTCTGCGTGACCAATTGGGTCTGAGCGAAGTTGAATTTGTTGGCAAGAAACCGTCGGAAGACGTTTATGCAGCGCTTAGTGCTAGCGATATCTATTTCTCGACAACCATGAAAGAAGGCGGCACCTGGGCCTTTTTCGAAGCCATTGCAAGCCATCTGCCAGTGGTTTGTCTAAAGGTGAACGGGCCGGACATGATTGTCGGGAACGATTGCGGTATCAAGGTGGCCCCTGACAGCATCACGATAGCCCGTGAAGGGCTGGCCGATGGGCTATTGCAACTGGCTCAAAATCCCGATCTGCGCGAGCGTCTATCGCGCGCGGCTTTGCAACATGTCGAGGCAAATTTTACATGGAACGGGGTCAGCGCGACAATCAATCAAGCTTATGCAGATCTGCTGGGAAATCGGACGTCAGAGCAGAAAGCGGATCTTTGATGATTGTCTTTTGCCATCTTCTCAATGACAATTCAGGCAGCCCGATAGTACTTCGTCAGGCAATTCGTGCGTTAAGTGCCCAGAACCAGGACGCTGTGCTTTTTGTTGGAAGCCAGGGGAGAGGCTGTCTTGAAGATTCCGACGTACCCATCCGACGCTACTGGTACCGCCGCAGCCGCTATCGCATCGTAACGCTGTTCACTTTCATTGTCAGTCAGCTATTTCTCTACCGAGCACTGTCACGCGCTGTTCTGCCTCACAACGCTATCCTTTACGTCAATACGCTGCTGCCGTTCGGGGCAATGCTGTGGGGTGCTTGGCACAAACGCGCCGTTTTGTGCCACGTGCACGAGGTATCTATTTCGCCACGTCCGTTGCGGAATTTTCTGGTTGGTGTGGCGACACGCGCCAGCAGCCGGGTTATTTATGTCTCAGAGGACAACTTGGTGCGGCTGCCAGTGGAGGGCGTCCCCTCTGCAGTCGTCGCAAATCCGGTGGCCCCAGAGATTGCGCGCGCCGCAGCCAGTACATCTTATACACCGCGCCGTTCGGGGCGTTTCGAGGTACTGATGCTGGCCTCTCCCCGCGACTTCAAAGGAGTACCGGAGTTCATTAAACTAGCACGCCGACTGATCCCGCATGGGGACACCCATTTTGTACTAGTGCTGAACGGCACTGACGAAGAGGTCGCGCAATATCTACCACTAGCCCAACGGCCTGCCAATGTTACGGTCCATTCGCGTACTGGCCAGCCAGGTGATTTCTATGCCACGGCCGATCTGCTGTTGAACCTGTCGCGCACCGATGAATGGATCGAGACATTTGGCCTGACGCTGGTCGAGGGGATGGCCTTCGGCCTTCCGGTGATCGCTCCACCGGTAGGAGGCCCAAGCGAGATTGTTCGGGACGGCCAGGAAGGGTATCTTTGCAGCGGGCGCGATCTTGACCGACTGACAGCCCTTGTCGAGGGCTTAGCAAAGGATCCCGAGCTTGCTAAACGGCTATCGCACGCCGCCCTGTTGCGCGCCGCTGATTTTACCATCGAGCGGTTTGCAAAAGGTCTCGCGGTTCAGCTAGATTGCCTGATCAAGAAGGACGAGACAACGTGAAATGTGCAGTGATCGGCACAGTCGGTGTCCCCGGTCGCTATGGCGGTTTCGAGACCCTTGCCGAAAACCTGACGCATTATCATGCTGACCATTCGCAGTCAGACGCAGAGCTTGGTGAACTGACAGTCTACTGCAGCGCACCTTCCTATCCAGAACGCCTGGCTCGCTATCGCAATGCAAATTTGCGGTACTCCCGCTTCAAGGCTAATGGTATGCAAAGTGTAATCTACGATAGCATAACGGCTCTCGATGCGGCGCGGCGCGGCCATCAGGTGCTTTTGGTACTTGGAGTGTCAGGTGCGGTAGTGTTGCCCATGATCAGACTGATCGCGCCACGCTGTCAGATAGTCACCAATATAGACGGAATCGAATGGAAGCGTGAGAAATGGCAAGGCCTTGCCAAGCGGTTCCTACGCTGGTCCGAAAAGCTCGCCGTCCACTGGTCGCATGTCGTGGTGGCAGATAATCGCGCCATTGCCGAACATGTTCACCACAGCTATGGTGTCAAAGCTGAAATCATCGCATATGGCGGAGATCATGCCGTGGCACCTGTATCGACGGTCCATGATGCTGATCTGCTTTCTCGGGTGCCAGCGAGCTATGCCATTGGTCTGTGCCGTATTGAACCCGAAAACAATGTCGCAATGATTCTCGAAGCATTTGCCGGGATCGACGCGTCTCTGGTTTTTGTCGGGAACTGGGAAAACAGCAATTTTGGCCGCGGGCTCAAGGATCGCTACAGCAAGCAGCCCAATATTCACCTGCTAGACTCAGTCTACAATCCGGCAACGCTTCAGGTACTTCGCCAACATGCCAATGTCTACATTCACGGTCATTCCGCTGGCGGTACCAACCCTTCTCTAGTAGAAATGATGCATTTTGGCATCCCGGTTTACGCTTTCGATTGCACATTTAACCGGCATACCACCAACAATTTGGCCACCTATTTCAGCAGTGCAGAGGAGTTGGCCCAGAACGTCACCAGTCCCACCGACGCCACTAAGAATGGGGACCAGATGCGAGAAATCGCGCAGGCCGAGTATACTTGGGACATCATCTGTAGGCGCTATTTCGAACTGATGACGTTCAACAACAACAGCCAGAAAGGCGAAATAAGATGACGCGTGTTCCGGTCACCGTGGGGCCACTATATAGGTAACTTTGAACCTCCTGCGGGCAAGACATGACATCATCAACAAGGGTTAGGGTAGGGCACTAGTATTTTTGCACATTTTTAAATTTACTACTTTGCACACATATGGAAGAAAAAGGTAACAGCTATGAGTATTCTCGTAACCGGTGGTGCTGGTTATATAGGTAGCCACATGCTCCTATGTCTGGTTGATCACAATGAAAAAGTTGTCGTTTTGGATGATCTTTCAACCGGGCGACGAGACCTCGTGCACGCAGACACCCATTTTATCGAAGGCAATGCCGGCGATGAGGTGTTGGTGAATCAAATCATTCAGGAATATAGAATTACCGATATTCTACATTTTGCGGGCTCCATCGTCGTACCAGAGTCTATCGTGGATCCTCAGAAATATTATTGGAATAATACCTGTGTCTCTGCCAACCTTATCTCAACTGCAGCGCGGGCAGGTGTGAAGAACTTTATCTTCTCTTCAACGGCGGCCGTTTATGCCGAGCCCAAGACTGACGTGGTAAAAGAAACCGACCCATTAGGACCGTCAACCCCATACGGTCGTTCAAAACTTATGACTGAGACGATGCTCAAGGACATCTCGCAAGCAACCGGCCTGACATATGGCGTGCTACGCTATTTCAATGTAGCAGGCGCAGATCCAAAGGGACGGAGTGGTCATTGTAATCCCGACGCGACCCATCTGATCAAAATGACTTGCGCAACAGCCCTAGGTCGTCGTGATGCGGTTGACGTCTTTGGGACCGACTACCCTACTCGCGATGGATCAGGTATCCGCGATTATATTCATGTTAGTGATCTCGCAAGCGCGCATCTCTACCTGCTACATGACTTGCGCACAAACGGTGAGAACGTCACTATAAACTGTGGTTATGGTCGCGGTGTAACTGTTCTTGAGGTGATTGAAGCCATCCGCCAGATTTCACAAATAGACTTTAAAGTACGACACAAGCCTCGCAGGACAGGCGATCTTGCCGCTATCGTCGCTGATCCTACTCTTTTGAAGGACCGTACTGGTTGGGCACCAGAGCATGAGGATTTATTCAAGATCGTTGAAGGCGCATTTCGTTGGGATAAGCAGCTCTTAGAGCGTATTTAAAGTTGAATATTCCTACCCAACCACCCCCCGCCTCTCAAACCACTTCGCACAAAACCCCACGAAGGCCTTATCCGCATCTCGCGGGGGCTCGACAATCCAGTCGCGCCATTCTGCCTCCAAAGCATAGACATCCCAACCTGGAGCCACCTCGCGGGCGGCCTCGTAGGTGGCGGGCTTAAGCGAAGGCACCCTTCCCTCCCCTTTCACAAACATTGAGCCGCGGTTGCGGAACTCGACCATGTCTGTGGCCTCGTCATAGCGGACCTTGTAGTCGGGCA
>CAZPXE010000020.1:0-17927 GCA_964590545.1 uncultured Rhodobacterales bacterium
CCAAAATCAGAGTCTTGTCGGCAACACCGTGAAAAAAACGCTCCATGCCCCGGTTTTCGTTTGGAATTGCCTCCATTGGCCTGCATAAACTCCCTGAAAAATCAGTAGAGTTATCGGAGGTCGCAGCCATGAGATCCCTTATAGTTATTGCACTGACTGTGATTTTCGGAGCCGTGTTGGCAACTGAAGCCTCAGCCCAGTATCGTATCCAGGCAGGTGATGTTCTGGAAATATCCGTTCTGGAAGACAGCAACCTGAACCGTCAGGTTCTGGTGCGCCCCGATGGCGGGATCTCCATGCCCATCGTTGGCAATATCCGCGCCGGCGGGAACACGATCTCTGCGGTTGAGCGGATCATCACGCAGCGTCTCTCCTCAGGTTTCTCAATCACACCAACGGTCTCGGTCGCATTGGCCCGGCTCGCTGAAGAGCCTGATCCTGATGAAAATGACATCTCGGTCTTCATGGTTGGCGAAGTGAACCGCCCCGGCGAGATCAAGGTTAATCCACGCTCCACCATCCTGCAGGTTCTTGCCGAAGCTGGCGGCTTGGGCCGCTTTGCAGCAGATCGCCGTATCCAACTGCGCCGCATCGACAGATCCGGGCAGGAGACAATCTTCCTCTTCGACTATGGTGCTGTTGAACGGGGCGCCCGGATCGAGACCAATGTCCGGGTTCAGGAAGGCGATATCATCGTCGTCCCAGAGCGCCGCCTCTTCGAATAAGGACACTTCCATGACTGTGTCGTCGTACCCTACCCGCTTCGCCCGCCTTGGTGGAGCCCTTCTGGCAACCTCGGTTCTGGCCTTTCCAGGATATGCACAGAATGTCACGGTCACAGGTTCGACCTCGGGCGGCCTTCAGTTCGGATCAGGAGATTTAGGCGCTACGGCTGGGGTCAATGTCTCTGCCCGTTCGGCCACGCCTACTCTGTCCCTGACAGCAACCGGGTCCGCCAATTTCGTGCTGGATACGGATGACACAGACGCCAGCCTCTCGGGGACATTGTCCCTGAACCAGACTCGCAAAAGAACTCGGATGAATGCCGGTGTGAGCTACGCGCTGACCCCCTTCTCCTTCGAAGAGGTGACCGATGATGTGAGCGTCACCACCGATGAAGGCGAGCGGCAGCGGTTCTCTGTCTTTGGCGGGATCACACATGAACTGACCGCACTGACCACGGTCTCTGGCAATCTGCGCTATACCAATACGGATTTCGATCCGGTCACAGTTGATCAGGTTCCCTCAGATGATTATCGCTTGAGCGGCCGGGTCAACCACGCGCTCGACAATCGCAGCTCGATCTTTGCAGAGGCCGGTGCAGGCTGGTTTACCTCCGATACGGATATCGAGATCGAAAGCCTCTCTGCCGATGGTAGGATCGGTGGGCAACAGCAGGTCAATCAAAACACCTCGATCAGCGGCAGCGCCGGTGCCTCCTTCATCAACACAGAAGAGACCGTAGGCGGCTTGCGGGTCGATGAATGGTCAACCGCATTGCTGCTCGATGCGGGCCTGCAACAAGATTTTGCAGATGGGACATTGTCCTTTGGCTTCTCGCAACAGGTCACCCCAAGCGCTGCGGGGGAACTTGAACTGAATTCCGCCTTCTCGGCCGGGTTTGAGATGGCAGTGAACAGCACCACTTCCCTCAGCCTTAACGCCCGCTACAGCCGGCAGGTGACCATTGATGATGACCAAACCGAGACCGGGACGCTGCTCTCAGTCTCACCAGCCTTGGCAATTGAGGTGTTCGAAGGGGTCAACGCGACCGCACGATACACATTGCGCGACACCGAAAGCGCAACGTCACACCGGTTCAATATTGGCCTCTCGCGGAGCTTTGGCGGGAACTAACCCGCCTGCACATTGCGGCCCAGATGTGGTGCAAAGCATCGGCTCTAGGCCCTTCTGAACAAGATTTTCCGCATCATACCCAAAACCCCCGCAATTCCGCCATTTTACTGCCTGCATGTGTAAGATAAGACAGCGGCATTCCTGTGTGTCCATCAGGCGTAATTGAGGATCAGGCTATGAAAGACGATCTGTCCGGAGCAGACAAAATCGCCGCGAAACAAGCGTTGGCGGGGAACGATCTGACGGTCAATCGCTTCCGGTCTGCACGGGGCAAGCTCCTGCGGGAGAAGATCGTCGCGCTACGGGCAAGCCTTGGGCGGGATATCACCGTGCTCGATGTTGGTGGTCGCGAGGATTATTGGGGCAATGTCGGCACAAAGGGCATTGCAAAGATCGTTCTGCAGAATATCGATCCGGTGGAACTGGAAACCGCCCCTGAAAACCCACTTTTCGTCAAAGAACTGGGCGATGCCTGCGATATGCCCCACTATGCCGATAACAGCTTCGATCTGGTGCATTCCAACTCAGTCATCGAACATGTTGGCGCTTTCCCCAAGATGGAAGCCATGGCGCAGGAAGTGGTGCGTGTGGGGGCCGCAGGCTGGATCCAGACGCCATCTTTCGCCTTCCCGATAGAACCCCATTTCCGCATGCCCTTCGCCCATTGGCTGCCAGAACCACTGCGCCGGGCCTATGTGAAGCTGCGTCCCAATTATCGCCAGAATTCCATCTCCAAACGCCGTGCGGATGTGGATGGGATCAATCTGGTCACCTATAGCGAGGTTGTGGAACTCTTCCCGCACAAGGATGTCTGGATCGAGCGCCTTGCCTTCTGGCCCAAAAGCTACGTGGTGCGCTGGTAAGCCGCCTCACTTTCGAGTCTCCATAAATACTCCGGGGAGCACGAGGGGCAGCGCCCCTCGCCCGTTAGGGTCTCAGATCGTCTGATCGTAGTCCCCAACCTCTGACTGGCGACGGATGATGGCATCCAGATCCGTAAAGATCGCCTTCATGGCCTCAGGGCTCTCGGGGCTTTCACAGACCACAACAAGATTGGGTGTGTTGGACGAGGCCCGGACCAATCCCCAGCCTCCATCAGCCAGTTGCACACGAGCACCGTTCACGGTGATGATCGTCTCAATCTCCTGCCCGCCAAGGCGCCCACCTTCGGCCGCATGAGCTTGCAGATCCGCGATGATGCGCTCGAGGACCTCATACTTTTCCGTATCAGAACAATAGGGCGAAAGCGTTGGCGTCGTATAGGACACTGGCAAAGCGTCCTTGAGATCGGCGAGTGTTTTATCGGGGTTGCGATCCAGCAGTTTGAGGACTTCAACCGCAACCCGCATCCCGCAATCATAACCCCGCCCGATGGGCTCTGCGAGGAAGTAATGCCCAGATTTCTCAAACCCCGCCAAAGCCCCCGCCGCCTTGACCCGGCGTTTCATATGGGAATGTCCGGTTTTCCAATATTCCGCCCGCGCCCCGGCCGCCTTGAGCACCGGATCAGAGGCATAAAGCCCGGTTGATTTCACATCCGCAATAAAGAGCGCGCCGGGATAAAGCGCTGCCCAGTCCCGGGCCATGATGACCCCCATCTTATCGGCAAAAATTTCGTCGCCGGTATTGTCCACCACACCGCAACGATCGCCGTCCCCGTCAAACCCGATGGCAAGATCAGCCCCGGTCTCCTTGACGCGCGCAGCCATGTCATGGAGCATCTCCATGGCTTCGGGATTGGGGTTGTAGTTGGGGAAGGTGTAATCCAACTCCGTATGCAGCGGGATGACCTCCGCGCCAATCGCGCTCAGGACATCCGGTCCAAAGGCCGCCGCGGTACCATTACCACAGGCGCAGACGACCTTGAGTGGGCGGGAAAGCCGAAAATCCCCCACCAGATCCGCGATATACGCCTCGCGCACGCCTGCGACCCGCTGGATCGCCCCACCGGGCCGGTCGACACCCTCGCCGCCAAGAACGATATCGCGCAGCCGCCCCATCTCATCGGGGCCATGGGTCAGGGGTTTCTCAAACCCCATCTTTACCCCGGTCCAGCCATTTGGGTTATGGGAGGCGGTGACCATGGCAACCGCCGGAAGGTCCAGATGGAACTGGCTGAAATAGGCCATGGGCGAGAGCGCCGGACCAATGTCATGCACTGTGATCCCGGCCCGCATCAACCCGGTCATCAGGGCATATTTGATCGACACTGAATAGTCGCGATAGTCATTCCCCACCGCGATATGGGGCGCGATCCCCGCCTCATGCATCTGGGTTCCAAGCCCAAGACCTAGCGCCTCGATCCCAGCGAGGTTGATCTCTTCAGGGAACCGCCAGCGCGCATCATATTCGCGAAATCCTGTTGGGCGGATCATCGGGACCGAGAGAAAGTCCCATGTATTTGGCGTCACTTCAGAGCGCGGTTTCGTCATGTGGATTTGATCCTTAGTTGATAGGTGCACGCGTCATGGAGATCCGCGGTCTGCTCTGTCCTGCCGCGCTGGGCGGGCCTTGCGTTTGTCCTGAGGGGAGGCCGGTTTGTCTTCTTCTGAAGACTGATCGAGCGACAAAAGAGCTGTGCCAATGGCCAGATGAAACGAGAAGATCGGTGCCATTGCCCCGAAGTAGTTCACGGTCGTTGCTCCGAAACACAGGCTGATTGTGGTGATCACCCATGCATTGCGAAAATCAAGATTATGCCGAGCGTCATAAGGATCCTCGCCCCCGCTCTGAGGTCGGGCGCGCCCAGTGTCTTGATCCGTCGCCGTATCCGCCTTGTGTGCAGTCCCGCGATGTGCAGAACGCCCGGTCTGGGAGATAGGTTGCCCCCCGGGCATCCGCATATTGAGCACACGGTTTCCGGTGAAAAAGACAAAGGCAACGAGGAACAGAAATGCCGGGATACCCCCATGCATCGCCACAAGCAGCCAATGGTTGTCGATACTATCCACCATCCATGAAAGCCGCGTCCATTCCTCGGGTTTCATGCCGAAGATCGGGTTGCGGAAGATATCATCAATCCCGTTTTCCCAGATCAGCAATCGATAATACCCAGTGGCTGGGTTCAGTGTAATTGACGAGATAAATAGTTTCACCGGCCCCCGATTGGAAACCAAGGAGAGTACCACGAAGATGAAGACAATCCCAAGGGTTGCGATCAACCCCCGCCGAGGGATCTTGCGGGTCCAGCGCTCTGCCGCAAGCAAACCGATTTGCAGAAATGCCATTAGGAACGCTGCGGAGGACAGCGAAAAGAAAACAGCAATACCGATGCCAATAACATTGCGCAAAGCTGCAAGGGTGGTCCGCCCAAACAGCCAGCCATAGGTCACCATTGCGCCAGCGGCGGTTCCAAAGAGGATAGGATGCTCCAAGGAAGAAGATGCCCGCAACATTCCAAAGCGTACATCATCTGACAGTGTATAATAAATTCCGGTAAGCTTAGTGGCAAAATCATGCATAAAGCGCCAGTGAAGAACAGCCTCAGGGATTGCGAGAAGTCCAAGGACGATGAAAATACCCAACATCAGTCCAAGTATTCGCCTAAGATCCCCAACAGATGAGACTGCAAGACGTACGATCGCATAGATTACGATCGAGTCAAACATCAAGATGCCAACCCGCTCCACGCCACTAGCGCCACGATTGATGAATATGCACATCGCCGTATACAGCGCATAGCCGAAGAAAAGCCCATCCAGCCAGTTCATACGGCAGGTGCGAAAAAACTGAACCAACGCAGGAATGGCAATGCAGACCATGATGATCTTGTAGGGGGTCAGGGCCAAAGTCCCGAGCCTCACAGTCAATTCTACCGGTAACAGGATCGAGAGAAAGCATAACCAGATATATGGATGAACACGCCCTTTCTCATCCGTCAGCGCACGGTCAAGGTTGCGCCGCGCCGCACCACGAGCGAGTGCCGCATCATTCGCCTCCAATGACGTACCCGTCGCGCCCTCAATCCGTGAAACCCCAGCACGGCTGCGTCGGGGATTGCGCGGAGAGCGCCGGGGGGAGGATGTAACATCCGTAGGCATTTTCGGGTCTAGTCCAGATCTCTAACAACGCAACGGTAAGCTTCTCTTGCCGATACTGAGCGGTAAAAGCAATATCGTGGCAATATAACGACCATCAGATGGAAAATATTTCGTTTTGGGTTTTAGATCGCGTTGTCGCCAATTTACGTCTCACGAGGGGCGTTGCCCCTCGTACTCCCCAGAGTACTTATGGAGAATCGAAAGTGAAATAACCACGCTGGCTTTCGATTCTCCATAAATACTCAAATTCTGCCATCAGACGGAAAAAAGCATCAGCGGCCCTAGGGAGCAGGCATAGCAACATGCGAGTGTATTGCTGGTAGATCTGTTGCAGCGTACGGTGGATTAAGTGAATTTTGTTATAAATGACCCAGGTTTGGCCTCACCTGTCCGGGACCCAGTCCCGCTATTTCAAAAATGGATTTCCCATGGCCGATACCTTTGGCACCTATGCCACATCGCTGACTGCCCCGCCGTCCTCTGCTGCAAACATCACACCAAGTGATAGTGTCGATTTGCCGTTTGTAAGCCGTGCAATTTATATTGGTACGGGCGGTGATCTGCGGGTTCTGACCCGGGACGGTCATGATGTGACCTATAAGAATATCACAGGCACCAAGGTGCTGCGCGTTGCGCGCGTCTTTGCCACCGGCACCACCGCCACAGACATGATTGCCGAGTGGTAGATGGCCGTCCTTGGCAGAGCGCTCTTTTTTGCGCAACCGATCCGGTCTTCCCCCAATGTCAACGCCGCGCCCTCTATCACGCCGGTCTTTCTGGCGTTTGACATTACAGGTAATGCGGCCCCAGCATTGCGTAGTGTCCGGCTGCGTTTCGATATCTTTGCCGATTCCGGCATTCTGTAACTTTCTCTAAGTCAGGACCGCGTCCGCCATGGCCATCTTTTCCGAACGTACGAACGCATCGATCCTTGATTTCGCAGTGGATCTTGAAGGCGAAGCCCTTTTTGTCTCCAAGATAAACGGGGACCCTGCGTTGATCGGGCAACCGATCCCGCTTTCTGTGGGTGGGTCGGTGACTATCGGCTCTGACGGGATTGCGGTCTATGATGATCAGGGCTTGTCGTCGCTACCCGAAGGGGCGCGGCGCTATGATAGTGTGATCGTTGCGATCTCGGATGGCGTCAACGAGGTTGAGACAGCAATCAGTCTGGAAATTTTTGGGCAGGATGTCTCAAGCGCCATTCCAGTTGATTTCGGCGCGGCAACCCGTGCGGAAGCGGGGGGTGTCCCGGTCGATGGTAGCACGATCACCGGTGGCAACACGTTAGGCCATTGGAAGATCCTGAACGGGCATTTGGTGCCTACGCATGCCGGGCAGGGCGCGCTGGAAGAGAGCTATCTTCTGTCGTTTGATAGCGGCACGCCGATGCTGGTTACGATCATCCCTGATCGCTTGGATGTGCGGGATGGGGATGAGCTTTCGGTGGCTGCTACTGCGGCGGAGGCTCTGAACCCTGCGACCGATCATGACGTTGTGATCCGGGATGGGGTGATGATCGGCGACGCTGATACGCCGCTGGAGATTACAGATATTCGCATGGGTGGCGTATTGGCTGACCCAAATGCTGCACTTGGCAATTTCGGTTATGATACGAGCGCGCGGTCTCAGTTTGGGGGCGGCTCTCTGACGATCCGCGCCGAGACCGCAGGGGCCGCTGGATTTGCTGGACCGCTTGTGCTGACTGGATGTGACGGGGTGTGCCTGTCCGGGCTTGCGTTTGCCACTGTTGCCAATGAAAGCGCGCCTGAAAGCTACGATTACGGCGCGGGCAATGCCTATGCGGGGCCTGCGGACAGTCTTTATCAGTTGGAGCTTGAGGGCGGTGCAGACGGGCATCGCGGGGTTGTACTGGTCGAAGATAGCAGCTTTGCGGCTCCAGAAGACCGCGCCGCAGGGCATTGGGCCCGGGGCGTCAAGGTTGGCGCCATTGCGACGGCCCATCTGCAGGATAACAGCTTTGCCCGGTTGCGGGCCGGGATAGACGGCGGTGATACGGATCGGCTGGTCTCCATCCGTAACGCCTATGCGACGATGATCGGTGATGCCCTTGGGGTCACCGGAACCGATGCGGCGCGGCCCACCCTTAGGGTAGAGATGACAGCTGGGACCATCTTCCCGCCGGCAGATGCCGAGATGTTCTCGGGCGTGACAGCCGGTGCGGCGCGGCTCGATGGGGTTACAGAAATCGATGTTTTCCTCCATCAGAACTATATCTACGCGCCGGTTCCGGCCCGAACGGGTGGGGGCACCTCGCAGATACGCTCCAGCGCCGGGTTTATTGCCGAGGGCGGCCCGATTACGGGTGAGATCTCTCACAACATCATCCTTGCAAGCGGTCCGCTGGGGATTGCTCTGGATGCCGCAGAATTTGTGACCGTCTCCAACAACACGCTGATCCCCGATACCCAGACGAGCCCGTTGAACCCCGACTATCCGGCCATGCATTTTGGCAGCGAAGCATCCTCGATTATTACCCAGCGCAATGTGATAGCGGCTCTTTCGATCATTCCGGGTGCGGGTGTCGCGCAGCTCTCGAACTACATATATCTCGATCCCACGATCGAGACCGGCGCGGCCTCCTTTGCGGAGATTTTTACCGGGACATTCGGATTTGCGGCCGGAACTGGTCCAACCTACGACATAGATATCACCGATGTTTTGAGCCTGCGGAGCGATCTGGACGCGCTGTTTGATACATCGCCAGACGGGGAGGCTGCGGGGCTTGGCTTCCGCCGGATTGGCATTCCCCGGATCGAAGGCTTCCCGGAGGTTGGTCAGACCCTGACCGTGGCCGGAGCCAGTGCGGCGGCGAGCTATATCTGGCGGCGGAACGGGATTGATATCTCTGGCGCAAACGGGCCGAGCTATACGGTGCAAGCCGCCGATGACGGCACGGATCTGACCGTTGTGCGCACAGAGGCGGCGCAGTTCATCGTCTCTGTCGCGGTGCGTGTCCGCGATATGTTCAAAATCGCAGGCGCAAGCCTGACTGGCCCGGATGGCGCGGCGTTCCGGCCCAAAGGCTTCAACCTTTTTGCTGGGCATTATCCCTTCCGCAGTTGGGAAATGGAGGGGCTCATCAATGGAGATGGCGGGTTCACCAGTGCGGGCCAAGATGCGCTTGAGGCGTGGGGTGTCAACACAATCCGGGTGAATATTCTGTCGGAAGGCGCCTTCACCTTTACCCTTGTTGGCGAAGCCGGGACCGTGCGCACCAGTGCAGCTGTCACGAGCATTGGCGGGCTGATCCATGCAGCGACCAGTATTGGGATTATCACCATTCTGAATTTCACCGGCTGGGATGGGGCCAGCTTTGCGCAGATCAACGGATCAAGCGATATCAACCCCACGCCCGACAGCCCGAGCGCAAGCACTGCCGCCATGGTCACGGCGCGGATGACACATTTTGCCCAGACCTACCGGACCAACCCTTATGTCTGGTTTGAGCCCTATAATGCACGGGGCACCGCGGCGGATTGGAGAGATATCCATCAGCCGGTGATTGATGCGATCCGGGAGACAGGCAACATGAACCCCGTATTGGTCAACGCCCCTTATGGCGGTCAAGATCTGGAGACGGAAACCAGCGATATCGCAAGCTCTCTGGTTTTGGCAGAGGGTGGCGCGTTCTCGGGCTCCAACATTGGATTTGATGTCCATCTTGGGGAGCGCTTCCACCAAAAGGATAGCGCTGCTCTGAGCAGCTATCTGTCCGCATTTGCCGCCGCTGGTCTGTGGGTGATATCGGGCAATATCGGCGGAATTAATGCCGGGGAGAGCATTGGGCAAACGCGGCATTTTGTGGCGGAACGTGCGCTTGCAGCGGATCCCGATTTGTCTGCGGTTATCTGGCATGGCGGGCTTGCGGCCTATCCGACCACCACGTCCGCCTCGGGTGATCCGACGGGGATTGATAATACGATCAATCCGGGCAACCTGACGCCTGCTGGAAACCTGTTCTGGCGAGATCTTTTTGGCCGGGACGATCAGGATGTGCGGGCCCCAAAGCTGCATATCAATGCGATCCGCTCTTTGAATGACGGCGCGCATGAGGTGACGCTGTCTACGGATACGGGAGGTGGGCTTATTCGGGCGGTTGGTCAGGATCACAGTCGCCTGCCAACATCGGCTGAGATCACCGCTGGACAAGATGCGGATGGCACAGCGGCCATCTGGGGCCTGACAGAGGTTGCAGCCCCAACCGGCCCCGGCACAGTGACCCTGACGATCCCCGCCGGATCGGTCAGCCATATCGCAGCCTATCAGATCCAAGACGTCTCTGGCGCTTTGGATGGGAACACCTCGTCCATTGCGTGCCGTGATCTGATCGAAGGTGGCCTTCTGCTGGCGGTTGATGGGGCGGGCGGTACATTGACGCTGACCCTTGAGACCTTTGCTGCGGCGCAGACCGTATATTATGCGGCAGTCGATCCCGGTACGGTGCTGGATGCGGATGCTATCCGGGCCGCGGCCACAGCTGGCAATGACGCGGGCAGCGTCACGATCAATACCGCCAGCGTGGTGACCGAAACGCTCGCCGGCTTGAGTGCGGCGGACAAGACCATTTTCGCAGTCCTTGGCACAAGCAATATCATCGCCATTGCCCAACATGCCGAGTTGCAGATCGACGCGCAGATCGTGCATTTCGGGGCCGAGACCCTCGCTGGCGCCGGGGCCTATACCTTTACGCCCGAAGAGGGCGATATCGCGTCGATCGGGTCGCTTTCGGGGGCGTCTGGCTTTACCGCGAGCATTCAGGACGGTGTGGTCTCGATCATGCCTGCGCAGGACGGGTTGGTGCCGGGAAGCTACACGCTGTCCCTGCCCACATACTCGTCCACAGGGGGCGAAGTGGTGGTCTCTTTTCAGGTCACCGTCGTTGCAGATGACTTCTCGGTCGCAACAGCAGGCGAACTTGAGGCCGCCTATTCGATCGGCAATGGCAAGTCGGTGACCCTGCGCCCCGGCCGCTATGTGAATTTCCAGCGCGAAACCAACTCGGTTGAGCGGACCACGGCCTTTCGCGGGCGCCGCTTCCCGGCTGGGATCACCATACGCTCGGATTCCGTTGCCCAAGGCCTGTTTGATTTCGATGTCCAGCGGCCTGTGATCGAGATGACTGTCGGATCTCTTGATCTGGGGGACACCTCCAATATCACCTTTGATGGTCTCGAGTTTTATATGCCTTCTGCAGGCAACAATATTTTCTCAAGCCTGATCCAATATCGAAATACAGCTCAGAATCTGTCGCTCATCCGCTGCTGGCTGCATTCGGACGAGATCACGCCTGCGGAATGGCCTGATTGGGCGTCAGATTACGGCGAATGGGATCAGAACACGGTCTATAACGTTGGCGATGTGATCCGCCTGCCGGCCTCGGCCTTTCGGTTCCAGAGCAAGATCAACAATAATATCGGCAATACGGTCTATACGGCCTCGGCCTGGCAATCGATTGGCTCAGAGCCGATGAAATTCTCCCGGCCCAACCTCCTGGGTACCGATGGCACGCCGAAATCTGTTGGTCTGACCCTGATCGACACGATCTTTTCGGATGGGAATAACGCGATCTTTGCCACGCCAGAGGGCGATATTCGGATCGAAGGCTGTATGTTCACCCGCCTTTATGCCGATGATATGAAGATCGAGACCCGGTCTCCGAGCCAGCCCGTGCGAAGTGTGGAAATTCGGCGCAACCGCTTCACGGCGAAAGTGGGCGACCCACAGGATTCTGGTAACCCGCATGCGGATGTGTTGCAATTTGTGGGGCCTGATGATCCGCCCTATGTGGATTTCGACGGGCAGTTCATCTTCGAAGACAATGACGTGGATCCGCTTCTTGAGGGACGCGGCGATGTTCAGGGGATCCATTCGGGTGATTTCACCACCTTCCACAACCCCATCGTGCGGCGCAATCGCATCGTGGTGAACCTGACCAATGGATTGCAGTTCGACGGGATCGTGGTTGGCGCCGTGATCGAGGACAACCTTGTGGTTCATACCGATACATTCCAAGACACATTCCGACCGCAGATTATCATTGGTGGGGATCCAAACCTTGGCAATGGTACGGGCCAAATTCAGGGCACGATCATTCTGCGCGGCAATGCTTGCGGGCGGATCACCCTTGGCCCCAATACCGGGGCAACAGTCATCGACGAGAACAATTACGAGTACCAGATCACCAGCGATACGATCGAAGACGCCTTTGTCGGGCCCTTCCCGGCCACATCGACAGCGACAAGCCATGCGGCCTTTGAGCCGAAACCCGGCGGACCGCTTTATTCCGGCGGGACGGTGGTCTCGGGCTATCACGGCAAGGGCTATGTTCTCGGCAGCCTCTTCCCGCAATCGGGCTGGACCCCATAAGGGGGACAGTTACGGATCGGGGGCACATCCCCCGGTCAGTACATTTGGAAGGGTCAGGGTTGGCTCTGAGGCTCATCCTGACCGTCGCCGCTGTGGCGCCATTATCCGCTTTCAAATGCCGGGCCATTACGCCCCAAACGTCTTCAGGGCTATCTAGATAGGACGCTCTGCAATGATATCCCCATCGTCTCGATGTCCTACCTCTTTGAAGCCATAGCCGGCGTAGATCTTTTTGGCTTCTGTGTTTTCCGCATCGTAATAGATATCAACCATCTTGCAGCGCTGATGCGATCGAATTTCTTCCAGCAATAGACCCATCGCGATTTTGCCAATGCCCCTATTTTGCTGATCCAGACCAATCATAAAACGCCATATCGTGCACTCATCCTCGTCAAAATCACCGATTTCACCGAACTGGTACATCAGGAAACCAACAACGATGCCGTCGACACAGATGGCTCTTGGATGAAATGTCGCTGAAAGCGTGGATTCAGCTATAGAATATACGTTGGATGGCAGGTTCTTTTCCTGAGACTTTGCCAGTTCGAGTTCGATAACATCATCGAAATTGCTTCTATCAATTTTCATCAGCACGACATCCAATGTTCAGTTCCCCGCTGATTGCGTGATATTATTTGATCGGTACCGCAAATAAACCGGACAGTCATACGATACGCAGCATCCGGGATTACGGGCTCTAAGCTGCCATGTCCCGCAGCGCGGCGGATCCCATAGGCTCGATCCAAACCTGCGCCAGCGCATCTCCGCTTTAGCGCCCGCACACAAATTGTCACCAGATTGCAAGAAACCACAACAATTCACAGCTATGCCTTAAAATCACCTCTAGTTCGGGTATAACCACGGCAGATTTTGGGTTTGGCCGAGGGGTTGTGACATGTGTGGCATTGTGGGTGTTCTGGGCAAAGGCGATGCAGCACCGGTTATTCTGGATGCGCTAAAGCGGCTGGAGTATCGCGGCTATGATAGCGCCGGGATTGCTACGATCAGCAAAGGCACGCTGGGACGGCGCCGGGCTGTGGGCAAGCTTTCGGCGCTGGCCGAATTGCTGGAGCAGGAGCCGATCAAAGGCTCGCTTGGCATTGGCCACACCCGCTGGGCGACCCATGGGGCACCGACCGTCGCCAATGCTCATCCCCATGCAGCCAGCACATTAGCCGTTGTCCATAACGGCATTGTCGAGAATTTCCGCAGCCTCAAGGACGAGTTGGCCCGTGAAGGCGTGAGCTTCGAGTCAGAGACCGATACCGAGGTCGTCGCCCAGCTCTGCGCGTCTTTCCAGCGCAAGGGGCTCTCGCCTGAGGATGCGGCCGCCGCAACCCTCTCCCGGCTCGAAGGGGCGTTTGCGCTCTGTTTCCTGTTTGAGGGCGAGGAAGACCTGATGGTCGTGGCCCGGCAGGGCTCTCCCTTGGCAATCGGCTATGGCGAGGGAGAGATGTTCGTGGGCTCTGACGCGCTGGCGCTCGCCCCCATGACCGACCGGGTCGCCTATCTCGAAGAGGGCGATTGGGCAGTTCTGACCCGTGATGGAGCCCGCATCCATGACAAGCGCGGCAATCCGGTGGAGCGCACAGTCCATACCGTGGCCGTCGATCAGGTCCTCGTCGACAAGGGCAACCATCGCCATTTCATGCATAAGGAAATCCACGAGCAGCCCACTGTTCTGTCCTATGCGCTGTCCCATTACCTCACGCCGGACCGCTCGGCTGTGCAGATCCCCGAAGGCGCGCCCGATTTCACCAAATTTGACCGGCTCGTGCTGGTGGCGTGCGGCACGGCATATTACGCCTGTCATGTGGCGAAATACTGGTTCGAAGAGCTGGCCCGGATCCCGGTGGAGATCGACGTGGCCTCCGAGTTCCGCTACCGCAACCCGCCCATGTCCGGCAAAGAAGGCGCGATCTTCGTCTCCCAATCGGGCGAGACGGCGGACACGCTCGCCGCCCTGCGCTATGTGTCAGAAGCAGGCGTGGCCATCCATTCGGTGGTCAATGTCGCCAACTCCTCCATCGCGCGGGAAAGCCGCACGGCGCTGCCAATTCTGGCAGGCACAGAGATTGGCGTCGCCTCCACCAAAGCCTTCACATGCCAGCTGATGGTGCTGGCGGCGCTTGCCATTGAAGCCGGGCGCCAGCGCGGCACCCTTGACGAACATGAGGTCGCGCGCCTGACCGAGGCGATGACAAAGGCGCCAAACCTGATCGCTCAGGTGATCCAGGACGAGACCCCGATCATCGAGGTTGCGCGTGAACTGGCACAGGCCCGCGATATCCTCTTCCTCGGGCGCGGGGCCATGTACCCCATTGCCCTGGAAGGTGCGCTCAAGCTGAAGGAAATCTCCTATATCCACGCGGAAGGCTATGCCAGCGGAGAGCTGAAACACGGGCCAATCGCGCTGATCGACAGCCATGTCCCGGTGATCGTCTTCGCCCCGCGCGACGGGCTGTTCGACAAGACCGTCTCCAATATGCAGGAGGTGATGGCCCGAGGTGGCAAGGTTCTTCTGGTGACCGATGAAGCTGGTGCGAAAGAGGCCGGTGATGGTGTCTGGAAGACCTTGATCATGCCCAGCACAGAGCCCTTCATGGCGCCAATACTCTATTCAGCCCCCGCGCAGTTGATCGCGTATCACACCGCTGTCGAAAAGGGCACGGATGTGGACCAACCGCGCAACTTGGCGAAATCCGTGACTGTCGAGTGACGCAAATATGCGGGGGCGGTTTCATATAACACCATGAACCGCCCTGCCTCTTTGCTCACCACGCTTCGGACCCCGGTTCTTCTGATTGCCGCCGGTCTGGCGGTCTGCTCTGTCCTGATCCTGAATGGCGGGCCGCTCTATTATTTCGATACCGCCGGCTATATCGAGCAGGGGATCAGCGCCCTGCGCAGCCTCGGGCTTGCATCAACGCCAGAGGAAGCGGGCGCCGGGCAAGCGATACTTGTGGACGGGATATCGCCCACCGGGGTCACCGGATCGCGGGCGATTGTCTACGGGCTTTGGCTGACTGCGGCGGTGCTGGGGCTGGGCTTTGGTCTGGCAATGCTCCCGCAACTGGCCGTGCTACTGGCGGGCACCATTCTGGCGGTGCGCGGGATGGGCGGGTCGATATCCCTTGCCGCCGTTGCGCTCATCGTCGCAAGCGCAGGCGCCCTGCCCTTTTACGCCGCCTATCTGATGCCAGATATCTTTGCCCCCCTCCTGATCCTGATCGCCGCCCTTCTGACCGCGCGGGCCGAGACACTGTCATGGCCCATGCTGCTTGGCTGCATCTCCCTCGGTGCTTTGGCCGTGACAACGCATCTGTCACATCTGGGCATCGCCGTCCTGCTGATCCCGGCAAGTCTGCTGCTGCGATTGCTCTTTTTGCGCCACCGCATGTGGATCGCACCGCTCTGCATAGCGCTCATCGCGGGCGCCGGGCTGGCAGAACGCGCCCTCTTTCAGATCGTCGTGGAACAGGTGGAAGCCGAAGAGGTCGTCTACCAGCCCTTCATGACCGCCCGACTGATCGTCGACGGACCCGGCATGGACTATCTCAGCAAGGTCTGCCCACAAGACGACGCCGCCTGCCCGCTTTATAAGATCCTCACAGCGCCCGGAGATCCGGCCCGCCTGACCGCCACCAATATCATCTTCGAAACCCGCAGCGATCTCGGCTCTTTCCAACTGCTCGACCCCGAGATCCAAAAGACCATAGCCGCCGATCAACGGATGTTTTTCCTGCGCGTGCTCAGCCACTACCCCGTCGCAACCCTCCGGGCGCTCCTTGCCAATACGTTATCCCAGGCAGTGCATGTTTCAATCAACCAGACATTGCCCGACCGCGTGCTTCTAACGCGCATCGGACAAACCCTCGGAGACGTGCCCCCCGCCTTGGAACAAATCGCCTTTCTAGATGCGAAAGGCTGGCCCAATATAATAGAGAGCTGGCACCAAGTGCTTTATGGGGCGGCCCTAATGGCTTTACTGATCGGAGCCCTGCATCCCCGCGCGGCAGGGCCGGTGCGGCTTTTCTCAATGATGATCCTTCTGGGACTTCTGGCCAATGCGTTTATCTGCGGCGCCTTCAGCCAACCTGCACCCCGCTATGGAGCGCGGGTTGCCTGGCTCTTACCTTTCGCAGCGGTCTTGGTTTGGGGAATGATCCGGGCCCAAGATCCTCCTGCGGCCAACTCCGACTGAGTTCAGAATAGGGCGTTAGGGCCGCTCATGAGAAATTCAAGAATGTCACTCTGCCCTCAGACCTTGAACACCCCGATAGCTCCTCTGAGCCTCTTCGCTGACCAATTCAGCGTCTCCCAAACGCCATCTCACGAGCATTGTCTGATACGCGCGCCCGGACCGCCGCTGGTGGACCCATGTTAAGGAGGCCGCGGACCGCACCTATCGCCTCATCAAAGCCTCCCAGCAGGACAAGCTGGATCGTTTTGGCCAGTCCGAACGCATAGGCCCCCGGTAGAGCACGGCGTTTGAACCGGCGCAGAAACCAGATCCGATTGCGATAGTTGAAATAGTTGGAAAAGGCAGATGGGCGGCGCGAGACGGTTCCAGAGCCAATGGCGGTGCCCGCATGGTGACGGACCCGCGCCTCTGAGGCCAAAGCGAAGGGCAGATCGCCGCGGCGCGCGGCCCAGTCGACCTCTTCGTAATAGAGAAAATAATCCTCTTCCATTAGGCCCACCGCATCGATGAACGCGCGGGAGGCGACAACATTGGCCCCTGAGATGAAGTCCAGCGTGTCAGGATCTGGCATCGTCACGTGATCAGGGTTTTGCCCGATATTGATATTGGTGCAGACCCCTGTCCGCCAGTTGACCCGCCCACCATCTGATTGCAGCATATCGGGGGTCTCATGATAGGTGACCCGCCCACCCATAAGGCCGAACCGCCCGACATCTGCGGCGCGGGCTGCATAGGCGGCGGCAGTGTCGGGCATCGCCTCGCTATCTGGGTTGAGCACCCAGAAGAGATCAATCGCATCATGGGGGCGCAGGGCGCGGAGCCCGATATTCACGCCTCCCGCAAAGCCGGTATTGGCCGCAGAGGTCAGCAGGGTGAAGGGGGCCAGCGCGTCAAATGGTAGATCCTCCGCACCCTCTGCGGGATGTTCGGCAAAGCTGACGCCAGCGCGCGCGGCCCAGTCCCGCACCACATCGCATGTGTTATCCAAAGAGGCGTTGTCGCAGATCATCACGCGCAGCTCTGGACCTTCTGAGACGCGAAGGCTTTCCAGGCAGGCCTCAATCACATCCGACGAGCCGTAGGTCACCACAATGACACCGATCATATAGCGGTCCTCTGTAAGATTTTGCGGTCGATGCGGGTCTGGATCAGATCGTCTGATCGTATGCACCAACCTCGTGAGCAGCCCCGCTTGAACGGTCCGGCTTGAGTGTTAGTGCATGATCGGCCTTTGGTCTATCGAGATGATAGCTTGAGGTACCGGTGGGCGTAGCCAATGCACTATGTGGGCGCTTTGTGTTGTAGTGTTTCCTCCAGCTTCGATGAGGGTTTGTGCTTCGCGCAATGAATAGAACATCTCGCCGTTCAGCACTTCATCCCGCATCCGTCCGGTGACGCTCTCGCAGTAACCGTTCTCCCAAGCACTGCCCGGCAGG
>CAZPXE010000021.1:0-17724 GCA_964590545.1 uncultured Rhodobacterales bacterium
ATGATCGTGCGCGAGCTGACCTCTGGCGTGTATTTCGGTGAGCCGCGCGGGATTTTCGAAGAAGGCAATGAGCGGGTTGGTATCAACACCCAGCGCTATACCGAAAGCGAGATTGAGCGTGTGGCGCGCTCGGCCTTCGAACTGGCGATGCGGCGGACCAAGAAGCTGTGCTCGATGGAGAAAGCCAATGTGATGGAAAGCGGCATTCTGTGGCGCGAGGTTGTGACCCGTGTGCATGCCGACTACCCGGACGTTGAGCTGTCCCATATGTATGCCGACAATGGCGCGATGCAGCTTGTGCGCGCGCCGAAGCAGTTTGACGTAATCCTGACGGATAACCTGTTTGGTGACATTCTGTCTGACTGTGCCGCGATGTTGACTGGCTCGCTGGGGATGCTGCCCTCGGCCTCGCTTGGTGCTCCGGCGGCGAATGGCCGTCCGAAAGCGCTGTATGAGCCGGTGCATGGGTCGGCCCCGGACATTAGCGGGCAAGGCAAGGCGAACCCGATTGCCTGTATCCTAAGCTTTGCGATGGCGCTTCGGTATTCGTTTGATCAGGGCGCAGAGGCCGATCGGCTGGAAGCGGCTGTTGAGGCCGTGCTGGCGGACGGTGTGCGCACTGCGGACTTGCTGGCGGGCGATGGTGTCACTCCGGTTTCGACCACCGAAATGGGCGATGCGATCCTCGCCAAACTTGACGCGAGCCTGTAGGCGATGGGGGCGTCTGCAAAGGGCGCCCTGATTGCCCTGCTGGCGTTCGCCATCTTTTCCTCCCACGATGCGCTGATTAAGCACTTGGGGGGAAGCTATACCTCTTTTCAGATCATCTTCTTTGCTGCGCTGTTCAGCTTCCCACTGACCACGCTGATGCTGGTGCGGGATAAAACGTCGGACACGCTTTGGCCCCATGTGCCGCTTTGGACGTTCCTGCGGACCGGAGCGGTGGTCGTGGGCATGATCTCGGTGTTCTACGCCTTCTCGGCGCTGCCGCTCACGGATACCTATGCGATCCTTTTCGCTGTCCCACTGTTGATCACGGCACTGTCGGTGCCGCTGTTGAAGGAGACGGTGCGGCTGCGGCGATGGATAGCTGTGGCAATTGGCCTTGGCGGAGTTCTGGTTGTTCTGCAACCCGGCGCGATTACCCTGACGCTGGGCCATGGCGCGGCCTTGCTGGCTGCGCTCTGCTCGGCGCTGGCCTCGGTGATCGTGCGCAAGATCGGCGGGCAGGAGCGGCCTGTGGTGCTGCTGATTTACCCGATGCTGGGGCAGTTCATCCTGATGGCTCTGCTGATGCCGTGGGTTTATGTGCCGATGGGGGCGGCCGATATGGCAATGGTGGCGTTGGTGGCAATCTTCGGCCATATTGCGATGCGGCTGATGATCCGCGCCTATCAGGATTCCGAGGCGAGCATCGTCGCCCCGATGCAGTATTCGCAAATCATCTGGGCAGCGATCTTCGGCTTTGCGTTCTTTGACGAGGTTCCGGGCATCAACACCGCCTTTGGCGCGGCGATCATCATTGGAAGCGGGCTGTACATTCTGTTCCGCGAAGGCAGTGGCCCTTCGCAAAATCGCCCGGTCACATCGACCCGCTCGCGCGTGGTGCAAGGCACCCACCCCCGCATCGGCCCGGCAATGGATGCCGAAGCGCCGCCGCCGGGCGAGCACGACTCAGAATGAGGCTTGCCAACTCAGCCCGCCACGCGTAATTCCCCCCGCACGGTCGGAGTGTAGCTCAGCCTGGTAGAGCACTGTCTTCGGGAGGCAGGGGTCGGAGGTTCGAATCCTCTCACTCCGACCAAGTAAACAAGGCCCCTCATCGGGTCTTTTTTGTCGGGCGGATTGTCCCTCAACAAAGAGCGCCTTCAAAAGCTAGCCAGATCCGCCCGGAGTTCTGCTCTGCGATCAGATGCGCTCGAAGCTGTCCAGAATGGGTTGGTACACATCCATGGAGCTACCGCAGCATTCATCCAGAAAGTAAGCCATCAGTCGTTTTATACCGCTCATCGCAATGAAGTAACGCACGGAGCGACCTTCCCGAGAGCGGTGCACCAGACCAGCGACCAACAAGACTGAGAGATTTGTCGACATTGTATTCTGGCGAACTTCGAGGGCTTCGGACAATTCGCTGGTGGTCATACCCTCGCTGCCCGCGGTCATGAGGAGTTTGAATATATCCATTCGTGTTTCCTGCGAAATCGCAGAAAAAGCGCGAATGGCGAATTCAGTTTCAGTCATACCAGTTCATGTTCCGTTGAGCACTCAGGACAAGAGTTTCAGGACAGGGCCCCTGCCCTTCGCGGGGTCGGACGTGCACCTTACGGAAGCACGTCAGTGAAGCAGCTATTTTTCACAGTTCAAAGCGTTTGATCAAGACACCGCAAGCGATTGTGAACACAAGAAAGGCTCTGCTTTACGTTAGGTAATGGGTGGGTGCGCCGCGTGATCTTGGACGGGCCGGCGCGGCAGGGACCGCATGCTGGCGTATCGCTCGCGCGCCGCCAATGGGCGGTCTCGAACAGTGCATACGCAAAGCGAGCGAGCCGCTTTGCGACATGTTGGAAGGCGGGTGTGAAAGGCGTGTGACGTCGGTGCGGACCGTCTATTGTGACATTAGTCCCAGACGCTGGCTGTCAAAATCGCTGGCTTGGAGGTTAACGCCAAACTTGTATCCCGACCACTTCAGAACCGTTCGTCGCTTGTTCAGGTGGTTGACCATGTCCAGTGTCATCGGACGCCATTTGCCCCCGCTTGGTTTTTTGTAGTTCGACAGGGTCAGTGTCTTTTCGTGGGCTCCGCGCCGGTTGAAGAACTGAATTTGCTGAGCACGATACTGCTTCGTGTCCGCCCAGATCACCCTTTTCTTGTACCCTGATGCGCGGCTTTTGGGAAACGCCTCGATCACTTCGCATGTCAGGTTGCTTCCTGGGCAGCTTTCGGTGCGCAGCCATGTATAGGTGAATTCATCCACGTCTTGCTTGGCCAGATCTTCGTATGAAAACTCGGACGAGACGAATTTCCCGCTTTTGTTTGAACTGGTGATCCGCTTTGTCCGCGCTGCGGCTGGCAGGAACAGCCATTGAAAGTCATCATTCGGTTCGGTCCGGGCATGGGTCAGCAGCGCAACGCCTCGCATGTCTTTTGGCGAGTCAAAGACCAGAACGTTCAACTCGTTCGCGTTCCCGCCTTTCTTTTCAAGCGACTGGCTTGTGAAGGTTCGAGTGGCTTTGCGACCGCCTGTATAAAGGATCATCTGCCCGTCCGCTTTGGACGTGCGGTACCCGCTGTAGGACGCGTCGATTTTCTTGGCTATGGATCGGCCTTTGTCGTCAGCAAGGGCCGCCGGGGCCGCCAGAAGAGTAAGAGCCGCTAGGCCTGCGACGGCCAAGCGGGCCGGGATTTGGGACATGAACTTATTCATGAATTGGCTCCTTGAGTGGTGGATTGAATGCGTGCTTGCCTGCGAAAGCGATCAGGATCGCAGGCACCAGCAGAAAGTCATAAATGAGCGCGACGACGACCACGCAAAGCGCCAGCATGCCCAAGTTGGCATTTACTGCGAAACTGGACGTCGCCAGAACTGCGAAGCCTGCTGCGATCACGACGGTTGTCACGAGCAAAGACAGGCCCACCCCGGTATAGACACTGGCAACCGAGGTTATGACGTCTTTACCTTCGCGCCGCGCTTCGATGTACTTGGTCAGGATGTAAACCGTATCGTCGACGACGATCCCAAGGACCATTGCCCCAACGACTGAGATTGCGAGGTTAATCTCTCCGGCAAAGTACCCCCACAGACCAAACACCATTCCAATCGGCAACAGGTTCGGCAGCAGGCTGAACAGCCCCATACCTAGTGACCCCCACGCCAAGGCGAGCAGTACAGAAATCGTCGCTATCGCCACGATGTTCCCGGTCAGCATCGCGACGCTGTTACGCTCGGATACATGGGCGAAGGCCACCGACAGTCCTGTACCGGGTGTGTCGGCCAGTGTTGGAGCATTCTTGCGCAGCCATACGCTGGCCTTCTCTTCTAGCTCGATGGTGTCGGCCGAGGACATATTGTCGGTCAGGATAGACAGACGGCTTGCAGCATAGTCCGCTGTCAAGCGGTCTGTCAGACTGTGCCCGTAAGGCGCACTCATCTCGAACACTGTGAGCAGTTGAGCGGACAAGGCGGGATCTTCGGGCAACGTGCCGGGCGGCAAATCTTCGTTTCGGAATGCTTCGTATAGCCGCGACAATTGATCGGGCAGACCGATGACGGAGTTCACGCGCGGTTGCTCTCTGAGCCAAGATGCAAAGGCGTGAATCTCGCCGAGGTATTGTGGGTCAGAGATGGTTTTGCCGTCGGGGGCTTCGAAGGAATATTCGACCAATCCCATCCCGCCCCAAATTTCCTGAACCTTGTCAGTTTGCGTGCGAAACTCATTTCGGGTGTCGAAATACTCGACGTAGTTGTCGTTGAAGACGATCAGGCGCAGTCCAATGATGGCTGTCACTGCCAACATGCTCGTCGAAAAGAGCACCCATTTGTAGTTGATCGCCACATATCGTGCCAACCGTTCGAATGAGGCGGATGGGAGGACGGGAAGCGGTTTTGTCCGGCGTGCGAGCCACCAGCGCAGCAGGATGGGTACAACCGTCAGGTTCACGATCAGGCTTAAGATCACGCCAATACCTGCGATCGTCCCCAACTCACCAAACGGCAGCACGTCAGAAAAGTTGAGCGACATGAACCCGACAAAGGTTGTCAGATTGGTCAAGGTAATCGGGCGCAGATTGAAGGCCACGGCTTTGGTCACAATTGCATCTGCGTCTAAATCTGGATGTGCCGCCCGGAACTTGTAGACCGTTGTAATGATATGCACGGCATTTGCGACGGCGATCACCAATACGATCAATGGGGCCGCGCCGGACGCGGTGTTGAGCTGATAGCCCGCCCAAGCAACCGCGCCGACTGAGCCTGCGATGCTGAGAAGGATAGCCAGAAGGACAAAAAGCGGCGGCATAACAGCCCGAAAAAACGCGCCGACCAAGACCAAAACGAGCACGAGCATGATCGGAACTAGCGAGCCTGAATCGGCCTCGCTGGCTTCCGTCAAAGCAAAGTCGAGCATGACGAGCCCGGTCAGCGACATCTCATAGCCCGGATATTTTTCGGCGAACTCCGCCTTTAGCGCGCGCGAATGCAGCGCGACATCGCGGACCGCCAGCAGGTCTTCGCTGGGCATTGAGACGGTCAGGAATACCGTCGTCGAGGCCATATCCTTGGACACAAGGTTGCCGCGCAAGTCGGGGCGTTGATTGAACAGATCGGCAAGGCGCGCCTGCACGATCGGGTCCGCTTCGCGGCCAATCGGCACTAAGTCGTCCACAACGATTCCGTTGCCATTGTCGTCAGCAATTGGATCGACAAAGTTCACAAGGCTGACGACCTTGCGCCCATAGGGGGCTTCCCACAGCGCATCTGTCATATCCCGCAAAATCTCTAGCGTGCGCGGGCTGGTAACGGTTTCGCCCGCTGGCGGGGTCAGGACGAACATGACGTTCTCGTCCTTGGAATAGGTCGCCTCCAGTTCGTCCAGTGCGACTTTTTCGGGTGAGCCTTCGGCAAGGTAGACGCGCGCGCTGTTGTTGACTTCGAGCGTTGCCGCCCCCGCCGCGAGGAGAAGTATCATGGCGATTACGGCAAGCGCAGTGGCTTTGGGGCGCGCGATCAGCGACGCGATGAATTTCATTACGCCAGACGGCGCCGCCATTTGGTGTTCGACGCTCAAATCACTCATTGAAAGCCTTGCCTTTTGTTCGGTTGTATCGGTCTAGAAAGCTGCTCTGGCAGACCGCAATTGTCGGCAGCGTCGCTTCTGGAAAGCGCACCCCGTGCTGGATCATCTCGTCGAGTGCGGTGCGCTCGAATTGCCATTCGCGGCTCGCGATTTCGACATTGGTTTTGCAAAAACCGTTGAAGGCGCGGATGCGCGGGTGCAGGCCACGGTATTCCAGCGCGTCGTTTGACGGTGCCCATTCAAGGCTTTTCGGCCAGCCATTTTCTTCGAAAAACAAGCTCCAGAGTTTTTCCAGAGTGGGTGCATCTTCCCGGCGGGACACCATGTTGATGACGCGGCGCTCGGAAGGGGTTTTCAAAATGTACCGCACCGCCGCGATGAAGGAATCTTGATGAATGAAGTTCATCCGCGCGTCCGGGCAGGCCAGCCGCATCACATCGATTTCATCTGGAAGCAGCCGTTTGGCCCCTTCCCAAAGCTGATACAGCCCGTAGCGCTTGCCGTCGTAGCGCCCCGACCTGCTGTCGCCGATAATCACAGATGGTCGCAGGATTATGTAGTCCAATCCAGAGGCCGCAACGATGCGCTCTGCCTCGCGTTTTGTGCGTGTATAGACGGTGGGGTCGTCACCATCTGTTTCATAGACCCGCTCTTCTATGTGCTCATCATTGACGGCCGGAGCAAAGGCGGTTGACACATAGATGTGCCTGTCAATTCCAGCCGCTTTACTGCCTTCGACGATGGTTCGGGTCAGGTCGATATTGACGGCCGTTAGGGTTTCTTCATTGAAGTAGTCGACCGAGCCAATGCAGTTCACAACGACATCACAGCCCCGGACCTGTTCAGATTGGAATAGATCGTCATCAAACACGAGGCAGGAGATGCGCGGCGGATGTTCTTCTGACAGGGCGCAATCGCGCGCAGGGCAATGTGTGCCATCCAAGAGGTCTGTCGCGGCGCTTTCAAGTTCTGCAAACGTCGCTGCATCCCGCGCGGCCAGCACCACTTCATTCCCCGGATCCATCAAGGCCGCGGCAGCCACCATCTGGCCGACGTAACCATTTGCTCCTAGTACCAAAATACGCATGTCGAATTCCTTCAATGCTGGCTGGGAAAGGGCGCGCCGCGCCGGGTGCGCCCTTTCTTGGTTTGACCGGCGCGCTATGCGCAGCAGGAGGTGCCTTGAAGGTCTGCTTTGTTCTTTGGCATCCACTTGGAGGCGTCATCATCCACCATCGACGACAGCAGCGGCGAGGTGCGGTTGGGGTCCAGACCTATGCGGTCCACCTTCTCCATATACGTGTCGATGGCATCGAGGCGCAGTTGGTTAAGGTCCTGCTCGACCACATCGAGTGACACCGAAGAGCATTGAATATCGAGCTGGTTGCAAAGCGAGAAGCAGTCGTAGTTCACCATGCTCATCATCGCGGGCATCACGGCTTTATGCGCCCGTTCGAAGGCTTCGTGGACGACTTCGTCATCGTCATCCAGCATCCGCTGCATTTCTTCGATTCCGTGCTGAAGGTGCGCAACTTCATCCACCATGATCTTCGCAGCAAGATCCCGCGTGTGATCGTCGGTATTCCGTTGAAGTGCCGCATAGGCAACGGTGGCGAAGGTTTCGACCATCACGTCCTGAGCGATCAGGCAGGCGGTCAGATCCTCTTGCCGGGAGCGGTCCTTGACGAAGCGCCCGATTTCCTTCCATTGCGGCTCCACGATCCGCCGGATGGTCGGGAAATTAATCCGCTCGCCCAGTTTAGACAGCATCATCACATGGCCGCCTTCGTCGCGGGCCTGTTGGACCACTTCGATTTTTTCATCAACATCGTCGATGAGCGGAACCATCGCGGTGTAGTTGTTGATGGCCATGATCTCGCCCGAGATTGTGTTGGTCACGATGTAGGCAAGCAGGTTCTTGTAGGCCTGATCTTCTTCCAGTTTTGTCTGGCGCATGTAAGCAGTCATTTTCAATTCTCCCGTGGGGTCCAGTTAACATCAACATTGATGGGAAATGCCGGCAGTAGGGAGGCCGACACGGTGCAGTGCTTTTTGAAGCTACGTTCAATAGAACCTCGGCTGACGAGGCTCAGTGTGCCGTGATCATTGGCTTCGATCTGAACGGCAATCTCGCGGATGCGCGGCAATCCTTCATCGCCCTTGTGGACAATGATGCGCACGTCCGAGACGACACATGCCGGCTCGGCCGGTGCGCCGTAGGTGCGCATGTGTTCCAGCAGCGACGCCGAGAGGCAATGTCCCACCGCGCTGCCGAGCATCGCCGGGGTGGAAGGGCCGCTATTGGTGCCAACCGGGTCCGGTTCATCGCTCAGATACGCTGTGCCCGCTTGCGATCCGTGTTCGGTCGCAATGTTTTCGAAAATGTACCCATCCTGATATGTCAGGCGAACATCAAATTCGCGTATCGTCTTGGACTTTAATTCCATCGGTTTTCTTCCTTAACTTACTGGGTGCAAAGGTGCGCTGGCGGCGCCAACTGCGAGGCGTTTTGATTGAATTCCCGCTGGCGCGTACCCGTTGCACCAGTCGAGATCGCAGATCCGTCCGTGCTCCATTTTGACTTTCGCGCTACAGGCATCCACGCATCCTTCCAGCCGATGCGACGCCATGATGATGGTTGCGCCGTCTTCGCAGCGCTTTGCGAGTTGCGAACACACAAGATCTGCTGACGCGTCATCGAGTGCAGAAAGCGGCTCATCCATGATGATCAGGTCCGGATCGGTCACCAACGCTCTGGCAATGGCGACGCGCTGCTGCTGCCCGCCCGACAGTTCAGCCGGATAACGCTTGGTTAAGTCACCAATTCCCAACTCATCCAAAACAGCGTGGGCGGCTTCGAGCTTGCACTCTGACGAGACGTGCTCGCGGCACTCAAAGCCAAAGCACACATTTTCCAAAGCGTTGAATTGTTGGAACAATGATGGCGTCTGAAACACCGTTCCGGTGCGCATACCCACCGTTCTTTCGCGGTTTCTGCACCAGTTGGTGATCGGAACACCGAACTTAAGCGCCTTGCCACTGCTGATTGGCACAAGATTGTTGATGACGTTCAGCAATGTCGATTTCCCGCATCCGCTGGGCCCCATCAGCAAGAACCAGTTGCCTTGCGGCACTGTGATCGACACGTTGTCGAGCAGCGTTTGCCGATCGGGATTGCGCTGTGGAAGCAGCCCCAAAGCGGAGCGTTTTTGCGCCCCCGTCACAACCGAAACACAAACGTCTTCGAATGAGACGGGGGCCGGCGCATCCGGCCTAGGGGAGGGCAGGATGCGGTCCAATTGCACGCAGCAAGAGGGGTGAAGCGGTTTAGCCATTTGGCCAAACCTCGATACGGTTGACCAGCGGCATAGGGGTGTCGCTGTCGGGACCAAACCAGCGGTTATAGATCACGTCGTATTCGCCGGACTTTTCGATTTGCTGAAGCGCCCAGTTCACGGCATCGCGCATCCGGCTGTCGTTTTGGGCAATGCCCAGACCGTCCTGCTTCATGCCAATCGCTTCATTGGTTAAAACGATCAGTTCCGGGTTCTCGCGTGCGTAGCTGACCAGCACCTCGGCATCCTCGGCCCAGCCCGCAATTTTGCCATTTAGCACGGCGTTCATCGCGACTTGCTTGTTGCCAAATTCGGTGATGTCGTCATCGATCACCGCCTTGTCATTGGATGCCAGCCACTCTTTCCAATTGCCGATGGAGTGGCTTCCGCGGTTCATCCCGACCTTTTTGCCTGCCAGATCAGACAGTTCCGCGATGCTGTCTTTGCGAACAAGGAAGGTTTGGGCGGACCAGAAATAGGTCTGCGAAAAGTCGACCTGTTCGTCCCGCTTCCAAGTATGGCTCATGGATGCCGCAGCGATGTCGATGGTGCCGTTTTGCAGATACGTGATCCGGGTAATCTCATCGACCGGAACGCGCTCTAGTTCGACGCCAAGATGCTTGGCAACACCGGCGGCGATGTCGACATCAAAACCAACCCATTCACCGCTGTCGTTGATAAATGAGTGCGGTGGATTGTCTTGCCGTATTCCAGCGACGAGCGTTCCGCGATCGCGCACTTTATCTATGACGGAGTCCTGGTCCTCAGCTACCGCTGGTGCAACCGACAAGAGCAATGCCGAAATTGCTGACAGAATTGACGTGTACTTCATTTATAACTCCACTGATGCTTGCTTTTTTCGAAGACTGAAGAGTTCCCGACCCAGCAGATGAGGTTCACGATCTGCACGTTGATGAGATACAGGAGGGAACACAGAACGAAGATCTCCAGCCAATCCGTGACTTGATAGCTGCGGCTGGACATCAAACTTGTGACGGCACTCAGTTCCAGCATTCCGATCAGGATCACGATGCTGGTGTCTTTGAAGAGCGAAACCAAATGGGTATGCACAGCGGGATAACTTTTGCGAAATACCCAGCTTGCCCATAGGTAAAAATACTGGCGGAACACCCCGATTTTGTGGACTTTCTCCACCCAGATCAGCTGCGCCGGGTACAGCGCGACGTATCTGAAAAAGATCGGGAACAGGTGCGACATGGAATAAAGGGTCAGTGCAATGATCCCTTTCCAAAAAATCGCAATTGGAAGAAGCAGATCGACGGTGAATATGACGATTAGGGGCGGCACTCCGCGCAAAAGCACGAAAAGCGGCTCGAAGACCTGACCGACGATATTGATATGACGACTAACGCAGGCCAGCCCGTAAGATAGCGGGATGGACAGGCAGATTGTGACGACAAACAAAAGCCATGTCAGCACCAGCCCACCCGGCTGCGCATGCGGCAACCCGAATATCAGGTGAGAGAGCAGCGTGGTATCAACCACAGCAGCACCCATTGCTCTCTTCGTCCTGATGCATTGGCTCTGAGCCGGCGGGGCGAAAAATCACGACGTCCGACACATCTGGCATCGACAGAAGAAGCGCGAGGTTGATGTTGCCCGGAGCATCGCGTAGCTCGCCGCGATCTTCGTCATAGATGTGGGCATGTTCGGTTGTGCAGGTATCGAAATAAATGATCTGCCCACATTTTGGCAGTCGGCGGATCAACCCCTTTTTCGAAAAGCAGTGCAACGTGTTGTAAACAGTCGCCAAAGAAACCTGATGTCCGCGCTCTTTCAGGCAGTTGTGGATGTCACTCGCGGTAAAGTGCCAATCGCCGCCCGAGAATATTGCATCACAAATTTCAGATCGCTTCGCGAACTTCTTTGGCCGTTGTTGCAACTCAGACAGACTAGAGATTTTTACGCGCAAATGGCGCTCATCGGTTTCTGAAATCATCTTGGTTCCCACACCCTGCAATGGAGACGTTCCAATCGGAATTTCTACCTATACACGAATCAACTATAAGTAGCTTATCTATTAATCATGATATGTCGACATATTTAAAACGCAGCTCCCGCACTTTCTTAAATTTTCGCTAACAGAGACGAGATAGAGCGGATGCGCGCCTTGTAGTTAAGCGCTTCGCTCCTTGGGAAAGTGGCACAGAGACTGCAGCAATAGATGACCGCACACAGTAATGAGCGCCCCCAAAGCGACGAAAAGCACCGTCGCGATCGCGATGTATTCCAGCACCAAGGCAGTTTCGATCACCCCGGTTCGCATGGCTGCGAAAATGCCGGTAATCGGGAAGAGGGCTATAAATGCGGTGTTATGCAAATGATGCACAAGCCGCGCGCATACTGGCGGGATCATGGCGGGCGCTGCCTCAATAAACATCAGCCAGCAGGTTCGGTATGGCAAAGGCTTCAGCGTGGACATCATTCCAACCGTATCCGATGGAATCGTCGAAAGAGCTGCTTGCATTATCCGCGCCAAGTGCCCGGAGCTTGAAAAGGCCAGACCAAGAATGATGAAGTAGGCCGGAACGCTGAAACCCCAGGACACGCCGGGCAGAACCCCTTCGACACCAAGCCATGCAAGTTCTCGGGCCATACCAAGGTTTCCCAAGACGATAACAAAAACGACCGTTGGAACGCCGCGCGAGATTTCAATAATTACGCAAGCGGCGGCTCGGAGGGTTCGAAACTTCGAATGCGTTGCGGCGCAATAGGTAAGCGCCATCGCCAAAGACAGTGCTGCGGACGCTGTAAAGAAAAAGAGCGTCGTCAGCGTCGGTTCGAAGAAAGTTTGTACAATTTCTGACATTGAAATACGCCGAGTCCCACCAAAAAGAGAATCAACCTGTGGTTGAATTCTGGCGCGATTTTTCACATCGCGCCAGACACAATTTGTGTCAGATCAGAAATGCCTGATAAATGATGCTGAATGTGAAGGACCCAACAAGCGCGAGCCCCACATAGGTCAGAACCACAGGCAAACGGGCAACGGCAACCACAGCGATCATCGCTGGAATTGAAGTGACCCCGCCCGCGACAAGAAACGCCATACCTGCACCGGGTTGCATACCTTTGCTCATCAGCTCGGCCACCAACGGAACAGCGACGTAACCGTTCACATATGCAGGAACCCCCAACAGAGTTGCCCAAAGAATGGGCGCTGACGTGTTTCCGCCGAACAATGCGGTGACCGACTCGGTCGGGACATACGCGATCAGGAAGGTTTCGAGCAGAAACGCGAGGGCCAACCACTTGAGCAGCAATGCTGAAATATGACCAACGCGATCTTTGAAGACCATGATACGTGCCGGATGGTGCCAAAACTTCCAAACAGGCTCGCCCACCGCGTCCAGCACTGCTGAATTGGCCGTTACGGATGCCTTCAGGGGTGAGCGCATCATGCCCGCAGTCTGTAGCACGTAGACCAGACCGCCGCCTGCGAGGCCGAGGAAGATCGCCGCGAGCGCTTTTGCAACAGCGAAGTCCAAGCTGATGATCCCTGCCGTCAGCAAGAACATCACCGGGTCAATGACGGGCGATGCAAGCCAAAACGCCATAACAGGTGCAAGAGGTACACCCATCGCAAGAAGTGCGGTCACCAAAGGAATCACTCCGCAGGAGCAAAACGGTGACAGGGCGCCGAAAAGCGCTGCCGTTATGATCACGAGCCACTGACGCCCCTGTAGAGCACCGGCAATCAGACTATCCGCTTGGGTCGCGGAAACGTATCCGTAGATAGCTGCCGAGGCCAAAATGAACGGGATGATCATCAAGAACGTCTCGCCCATAAAGGCGGTCGAGACAGGCAGTTGCGCGGGATCAAGGATCGCAAGTCCGAGAAGGAGAACCAGAAAAACCGTCCAAACAGGATCCAAGAATGTCCTGCTGAACCCAAAATCCGTTATCCGTGAAACCAATGCTGACATCAGACAGACGCTCCTTTCATACCTTTTGCTGACAGATTCTTATATTTCAAGATATCATGATGTATTGACGTTTAGAAGCGTTTAATACAACCTCAGTTTGAAAGACCTCTGTTTTGACCCCTATTGACGTCGGTACAACATGCGTTTCGGTTGCACTTCCCTTTCGAATTTTCTGACCATAACGGGAGCTGTATTGTCACTCGCTGGCGCGGCTCATGCGCAGAGCATAAGTGCGACAACGACGCTTCGAGGGCAGCAGTTCGAGAGTGAATCGGGCGGGCCGTCGCACATCCTGCGGTTCGAATTTAGCCCGAAACTCACCGTGCCGCTGGGCGATGCGGGCTTGCTGACATTTGAAGCGCTGGCGAGCAGGCGGGGTCAGGGCACGCGCGTTGACACGTTCGATTTTCAGCGCGCGAAGATAGATTTCTCTTTTGGGCAGGTCGACGTGACCCTTGGGAATGATCTTGTCTTTCTGGGCGTGACCGAAGGTGCCCAGTTGATCGACATCATCAATCAGCGCGATCTGGACATGGATTTCACCGGGGATACAAAACTGGGGCAGCCCATGCTCCGGCTGGGAACGGCAATCGGAGACGGGCGCGCGGAATTGTTTGTCCTCGACAATTGGCGCGGCAGACGGTTTCGCGCCCCTGAAGACCGACTAAGCATTGGGATGCGCGTCGATGAGGCAAGTGCCCGGCGGATTAACTCTCCGGAAGATGTCGGCATCGCGCTCAGATACGCGCGCAGCGTTGGCAACTTCGACCTCGATTTCCTTGGCTTCAGGGGGATAAACCGCACGCCCGCTTTGGTGCCTGTTTCCGCCACCGAATTGGTCCCTGTCTACTCCGACACCACGCAATTCGGAATGGCCGCGCAATGGACCTATGACAACGTAATCGGCAAGTTCGAGCTGCTGTCCACAACTGACGCCCCCACGCGGGATGGCAGTTTCGCCCACGAAACAATGGCCGCAATCGGAGCAGAAGTCGCGCGGTATGGCGTTTTCGGAAGCCCGGCCGATATGACATATGTGGCCGAGCTGTCCTATTCTTCTCTGGGTCAGAAATCTGTCAGCGACTATCAAAACGACCTGCTCTTGGGCCTGAACCTTGACTTCAATGACGTGAACCGCACCACATTTACGGCGGCGGTTGTGCATGATCTTTATACCTCCTCGAACAAATTTGAACTTACCTTTGAACGGCGCTTGTCCGACGCGGCGAAGGTCGAAGCGCGGTACTACAATTTCTCTGACATTGACGCACGCGACGTTGAGGCGGGTCTCAGAGAGGACAGTGTCTTTGAATTGGCCTTCAAGGCCTTCTTTTGATGAAACAGGCGACGATCATTCGCCTGCCGGCTTGGGTCAGACTGGGCATTCTCATCCTCGGTATCAGCGTCATTCTGCTGGCGGGTTACGTCGTTCGCCAAACAATGGACTTGAGTTGGAGCGTCGATGTCGTGCGCTCCAAAGTGCAGTCTTTCGGTGTGTGGGGGCCAGTTGCCTTCGTCTTGTTGGTCGCCTTTCGGTTTATATTTTTGCTGCCGATCAGCATCGTTCTGGTGTCGTCCGGTCTGGTGTTCGGACCGCTTTTTGGCACGCTTTGGGCGGGTCTTGGCCTGATCCTGTCTGCGTTGCTGAAATGGGCGACGCTTTTGCTGGTTGGCCCCGAGAACGTCACCCGTTTGATCCCTGAAAAGCATCGCTCAGGCGTATTGAACAGGCTTCTGGCAGTGATGAACCCACTGGTACTGACCGGGGCCTGTGCCTACCCGTTCTTTCCGAAACACATTTTTCAGATCGCGGCCCTGTTGGCGGGCATGTCTGGGCTGGTCTTCCTCGCTTGTGTCTCTTTGGGTGCATTTATCCGCGCCGCTTTCTTCGCCGGGTTTGGTCAAGCCATGACCACGGGCACCCATTTTTATCCCTACGCGGTAGCGGTGGTCGCTGTTTTTGCGATTCCTCTACTTTTCCCATCCCTCAGGCGCGCTGTTTTCAATCTGAGCGGCGTGCAATCCCCTTGAAAGGTTCTCTATGCTGACTTTGTTCGGAGCCGACACGACCAATTCCCAGAAAGTTGCCATCGCGCTGCACGAGCTGGGGCTGGAATTTGAAACGCTGATGGTTGCGCAAGGGTCGGACGACATCACGTCTGACTGGTTCACCAACCTGTGCCCGAACCAGAAAATCCCGGTCCTGCGCAACGAAGAAACCGGAGAGGTGATCTATGAAAGCGGTGCGATCCTTGTTTACCTTTGCGAGCGCTTCGATCCCGAAGGCCGCTTACTTCCTAAGGATGGCCCGAAACGGTACGAGGTGCTGCAAGGGACGTTCTTTCAGGCCGCAAATGTCGGACCAAATCTTGGGCGATTGAACACACAGTTGAGCAGGCCCAGTGACTCCCGCAATCTGGAAATGATGCAGATCTTTTATTCCGAGGCCGAGCGCCTGTCATCTGTCGTCGATCGCATATTGTCGGACGACCGTCCGTTCTATGCAGGGGCATTCTCGATTGCGGATATTATGCTGTATCCATGGTTAGTCCATGGAATCCGGATGAATTTTCCTGCAATGATGTCCCGCCCGCGCTTGCCTGCCTGGATCGATCGCATTGGCGAACGTTCAAAGGTACAACTTGGGATGGCGGAGTTCACCGCATAAGCGCGGCATGCACCCCCAAAGCGACGCTTGCCTTCACATTCAAAAACACTCCCCTTGATACAAAAATGGAGTTGACGCGGCACATGTTCGCGATCAGCTTCCTGCAAGGTAGGGAAAACCTGACCTTACGTAGCGTTAAACAGCGTTAATGAGGCCCTATATTGGGATTAACGCTGTTGTTCGTTAATAAGTTTTAATCGTTGCGCCGGGCCTAAAGGGGGAGTGTTCGGTGCGGCCCTGAATACCGCCTATTCGAGCGGATGCGGCATTAAAGCCGCTTTTAAACCAGCCTTTCACGGCGTTTTGCAGCCCCAAATACCCGGCAAAGTTGTTTGCGCCGGAATAACCAGTTTGCGCCTAACGGCATGTTTTTCAGGTATATTTTTAAGAAGGGACATCCCATGGCTACGATTATCACACAGCTCGACGGCGCTGCCGCACTGAACGGAACAACCGATGATGACATCATTGTCGCCCAGCATTTGACCGGCGCTGGTGTTCCGACTCCGCAGGTCCTGACCGGCGGCGCAGGCAATGACGTGATCTTTGGGGATCATGATGAATTGACGGTGGACGGCAGCACGAGCACAGGGAACGCCACCCTTGCGAATGCAATCAGCATCGACGCCATCCAGCTGTGGGGCCAACGCGAGAACCCTGATGTCGCGGACAGCACCTCGGTCCCCTACACCACGATCCTTGGTCAGGGCGACGGCAACAACGATTTCTTTGCCGTGACCGTTGGCGCGGGCGAGACCATCACACTGGACCTCGATTACGGCTTACTCCCATCCGGTAGCGGCGCGTTCGACTCTGTTGTTGAACTGCAAGACAGCGCGGGCACAGTTCTGGCTTCGAATGACGATAATCCCAGCAACGATGATGGTGCGCTGGGGTCGCAATCTGACGGGTTGCGGCGCGACAGCTTTTTCTCGTTCGTGAACACGGGCGTATCACAGGTTTTCTACATCAAAGTCAGCGACTTTAACGGCGGCGTACCGACGGGCGCGACGTACATGCTGAACGTGTCGGTCACCAACCATGTGATGTCCAACTTATCCACGTTCGGCGATGATGACATCTCGGGGGGTGCAGGCGATGACGTACTGTATGGCTCGGAAGGCGATGACACGCTGGATGGCGGCGCGGATGATGACCTGATCGAAGGAGGCTCCGGCGCGGATACGATCATCGGCGGGACGGGCAACGACACAATCAGCTATTCGACCTCGGCTGTGGGCGTGAACATCCAGTTGGCAACTGGCACGGGCGGTTCATTCGGTGGCACTGGCTCCGATGCTGACGGCGATACGTTTACCGGCGTTGAGAACGTTATAGGGTCTGCCCAGAACGACTTTCTGGCCGGTGACAGTAATGCCAATATCATCGATGGCGGCGACGGGTTCGACACTGTAGGCTACTTCTTTGACGATGCCGGAATTGACGTTGACCTCGCCGCTGGGACGATCTCGGGCGGCAACACGGCCACAGGCGACACGCTGATCAATATCGAGGCCGTGAACGGATCAAACCTGCATGGCGACGCGATACGCGGCGACGATGGCGACAACATTTTGTCCGGTACTGGCGGCGACGACATTCTCGAAGGACGTGGCGGCAACGATACTCTGAACGGCGACGACGACGATGACACGCTAGATGGCGGGCAAGGCAACGACGTCCTGCGCGGTGGCGCGGGCAATGACATCCTGCGGGACACCGGCAATTCCAACTCAACCTTGCAAAGCGACGATATTTTGGACGGCGGCGCGGGTGACGATATTCTGGAGGCCAATTTCGGGTCAGACGAGTTCATTGGTGGCTCGGGCATCGACACGCTCCAAATCGCCGGTAGCGTCGTTGATGGACCGCCAAACGGACCCTTCGGCTTCAATATCGACCTCGTCGCCGGCACAGACACGTTCGGCAACACTTATAGCGGGATTGAAAATGTAAATGGCGGGGGGGGCGACGACACGATT
>CAZPXE010000022.1:0-17556 GCA_964590545.1 uncultured Rhodobacterales bacterium
TTTGGCTGTGCCAATCAGGCAGGCGAAGACAATCGCAATGTCGCTCGAATGGCCGCTCTGCTCGCCGGGTTGCCAGAGACAGTGCCAGGCGCAACGGTTAATCGGCTTTGCGCTTCGGGCATGGACGCCGTCGGCCTTGCCGCACGCGGGATCAAAGCGGGGGAGCTAAATCTGGCGATTGCCGGCGGTGTGGAAAGCATGTCGCGCGCACCCTTCGTGATGCCCAAAGCAGAAACCGCCTTCGGTCGCGCGAACGCTGTTTATGACACGACGATTGGCTGGCGTTTCGTGAATCCGAAGATGAAGGCCGAGCACGGCATCGATTCAATGCCCGAAACCGCCGACAACGTTGCGCTGGATTGGGATGTGAACCGCGAGGATCAGGATGCCTTCGCTCTGCGCAGTCAGCAGCGCTGGGGTGCAGCGCATGAGGCCGGCGCCTTTGCTGAGGAAATCGCGCCCGTCACGATCCCGCAGCGCAAGGGTGACCCGATTTTCGTTGATACGGATGAGCATCCACGCCCCGCGACGACACCTGAACAACTCGCCAAACTGCGCGCGATCAATGGGCCAGACCTGACCGTTACTGCGGGCAATGCCTCTGGCGTAAATGATGGGGCCGCGGCGTTGTTGATGGCCTCAGAGGCGGGCGCGTCGAAGAACGGGCTGACCCCGATGGCGCGGGTCATCGCTATGAAATCCGCCGGGGTCGCGCCGCGTGTGATGGGGATTGGGCCCGTGCCAGCCTCACGCAAGGCGTTGGAACATGCCGGGCTGAGTATAGAACAGATGGACGTCATCGAGTTGAACGAAGCCTTTGCGGCACAAGGCCTCGCGACGCTGCGCGATCTCGGCGTTGCAGATGACGACCCAAGGGTGAACCCGCAAGGGGGCGCAATTGCAATCGGCCATCCGCTGGGCATGTCTGGCGCGCGGTTGGTGATGACGGCGGCCTATCAATTGAAACGAACCGGCGGGCGATATGCCCTCTGTACGATGTGCGTTGGCGTCGGGCAGGGTGTTGCCATTATCATAGAGAGGGTTTGACGATGTATGCACAAATGGTGAAATCCGAAGCGACCAAAGACGACCCTGAAAAGCTCGCCGCCTTTCAGGCGCGCATTGACGCGGGCGAGAAGATCGAGCCGAAGGATTGGATGCCGGAAGGCTATCGTAAGACCCTGATCCGCCAAATCGGCCAGCATGCCCATTCCGAAATCGTCGGACAGCTTCCAGAAGGCAATTGGATCACCCGCGCGCCCACGTTGGAGCGCAAGGCGATCCTGCTGGCGAAGGTGCAGGATGAGGCGGGGCATGGGCTGTACCTCTATTGCGCCGCCGAAACGCTGGGCGTGAGCCGCGATGAGTTGACCGAGATGCTGCTGGATGGGCGGATGAAGTATTCGTCCATCTTCAACTACCCGACCCTAACATGGGCGGATATGGGCGCGGTCGGTTGGCTGGTCGATGGCGCGGCGATCATGAATCAGGTGCCACTGCAACGCACATCCTATGGCCCCTATTCCCGCGCGATGATCCGCATCTGCAAGGAAGAGAGTTTCCACCAACGCCAAGGCTACGACATCATGATGAAGATGGCGAATGGCTCCGAGGCGCAGAAACGTATGGCGCAGGACGCCTTGAACCGCTTCTGGTACCCGGCGTTGATGATGTTTGGTCCTTCGGATGCGCAAAGCGTCCATTCCGGGCAATCAATGGCGTGGAAGATCAAGATGAACTTCAACGACGAGCTGCGCCAAAAGTTCGTCGATGAGACGGTGCCGCAAGCCGAATATCTCGGCCTGACCGTGCCGGATGAGACCCTGACTTGGAACGAAGATAAGGGCGGCTATGACTTTGCCGAACCGGACTGGTCCGAGTTTTTCGACGTGCTCAAAGGCAACGGCCCGTGTTCCGTGGAACGTCTGGAAGCCCGCAACAAGGCGTGGGATGACGGTAAATGGGTCCGCGACGGAATGCTTGCCCATGCCGAAAAGAAGCGCACCCGGCGCTTGGCGGCGGAGTAAGCCCATGTCTCGCGAATGGCCCCTGTGGGAAGTGTTTATCCGTGGTCAGCATGGCATGTCACATCGGCATGTGGGCAGCCTCCACGCACCGGATGCCGAGATGGCGATCAAGAATGCGCGCGATGTTTATACGCGCCGAAAGGAAGGGCTCAGCATTTGGGTCGTGGAATCGTCTCAGATCACAGCGGCTGATCCATCGGACAAGGACAGCCTTTATGATCCGGCGGATAGCAAGGTCTATCGCCATCCGACCTTCTTCGACATCCCCGACGAAGTGGGGAAGATGTAAATGAACGCGCAGTTCGAATTCCTCCTACGCCTCGGCGACAACGCGCTGGTCCTTGGCCACCGCCTGTCCGAATGGTGCGGGCATGCGCCGGTGCTGGAAGAGGATATCGCGCTGGCCAATGTCGCGCTGGACCTGATCGGGCAGACGCAGCTTTGGCTAGGTTATGCGGCTGAGGTTGAGGGCAAGGGGCGCAGCGCAGATGATCTGGCGTTCCTGCGCGATGCTTGGGACTTTCGGAACCTGCTGCTGGTCGAACAGCCGAACCGCGATTTTGCCGTGACGATGATGCGGCAGTTGCTGTTTGATGCGTGGCATAAGCTATACCTCTCGGCGCTCACCGACGCAGACGACGACCGGATCGCCGACATCGCCGCGAAGTCGCTGAAAGAGGTAACATACCACCTCGAACGCTCTGCTGATGTGGTGATCTCCCTTGGTGACGGGACCGAGGAAAGCCATAACCGGATGCAAGCGGCGCTGGATCGGCTTTGGCCCTATGTGGGCGAGATGTTCGCCGCGGACGAGGTTGACGCAGCCTTGCCCGGCATCGCGCCGGACCCGACTTCCCTGCGAAGTGTCTATGACGACGCGATCAGCGCCATTCTCACCGAAGCGACCCTGACGCGACCCGAAAATGACTTTTCCCACAAGGGCGGTCGCGACGGTTCGCGCCATTCCGAGCATCTGGGGCATATGCTGACGACGATGCAATTCCTGCAACGCGCCTATCCCGGGGCCACATGGTAGCCCGTCCGAAACCAGCCCCTGTGCCCGGACTTCTGGACCACAGGCCACCCCGGGTTGCGGTCTTAGAGACGCGCCCCACGCCCGAGCAGATCATGGCGTGGCTGGATGAAGTGCCGGACCCGGAAATCCCTGTGATCTCACTGACCGATTTGGGCATCGTCCGGGGGCTGGCATGGAACGGCGACACGCTGGAAGTGACCGTGACACCGACCTATTCCGGCTGCCCTGCAACCACCGCGATTAACCTGTCGATAGAGATGGAACTCACCGCGCGCGGCATCCCGAATGTGAGACTAATTCAGCAGATTTCGCCCCCTTGGACCACAGATTGGCTGTCTGACACTGGGCGCAAAAAACTGGAAGCCTATGGCATCGCGCCACCGCAAGCCGCAGGCGGCCCGTCGCACTGCCCCCATTGCCAAAGCACAGCGGTGGAGCGCGTGAGCCAATTCGGCTCAACCCCGTGCAAAGCGCAATGGCGCTGCACCGACTGCCTGGAACCCTTCGACTATTTCAAGTGCATATGAACATGTTTCACCCACTCACCGTCACAGATGTGCGCAAGACGATCCGCGATGCAGTGGTCGTGACCCTGCGCCCCGAGAATCCAGACGCCTTCGCCTTCACTCAAGGCCAATATCTGACCTTCCGGCGGGACTTTGACGGGACAGAACTGCGCCGCAACTACTCCATCTGTGCTGGGCTGGACGACGGGGTGCTGCAAGTGGGGATCAAGCGGGTCGAGGGCGGCGCGTTCTCGACCTTCGCCAATGACAACCTGAAACCCGGTGACGTACTTGAAGCGATGCCGCCAATGGGCACGTTTTTCACCGAAATAGAGCCTGATAAGGCGAAATCCTATCTCGGTTTCGCAGGTGGGTCCGGTGTTACGCCCGTGCTGTCGATCCTGAAAACCGTACTGGCGCGCGAGCCTGAGAGCCATTTCACGCTGGTCTATGCCAACCGCGCGCCCAACACGATCATGTTCCGCGAAGAGCTTGAGGACCTTAAAAACCGCCACATGGGGCGGCTAACGATCCTTCATGTGCTGGAGTCGGGTGATCAGGATATCGACTTGTTTTCTGGCCGCGTGGATGCCGAGAAATGCGCGGCACTGTTCCGGCATTGGGTCAATGTTTCCGAAATAGACACTGCTTTTATCTGCGGACCCGAGCCAATGATGCTGGCGATAGCCGGGGCGCTGAAGGATCACGGGATGCCGGAAGAGCAGATCAAGTTTGAACTGTTCGGGGCCTCTCAACAGGGACGTCTGGCGCAAGCGAAACGCGCCGAGGCTGCCAAGGATCAACCCGGAACGCAAACAACGGTCATCATCGACGGCACTGCGCATCAATTCGTACTGCCCAAAGACAAAGCCGCACTGGATGGGGCTCTGGACAACAATCTGGACGCGCCCTTTGCGTGCAAGGCAGGGGTCTGTTCGACCTGCAAGGCCAAGGTGCTTGAGGGCGAGACCGAGATGATCACGAACCACGCGCTTGAAGACTACGAAGTGCGCGCCGGCTTCGTGCTGACCTGCCAATGCTATGCACTGTCAGACAAGCTTGTGCTTGACTACGACCAACACTGAAAAACAGGGTCTATTATGGGACAAAACGCCGAAATCCGCCCGGTTGAAAGCTATGCAACCGGAGAGTGGTTCGCGCCCGGCCCCGGTGCGCGGCTGATCGAAAGTGCGATCACGGGAGAGCCGATTTATCAGGCCGGAAACGACGCGCTGCCCTTCGCGGATATGCTCGGCTGGGCGACGCAGATCGGAGGGCCTGCCCTGCGCAAGATGACGTTCCATGACAGGGCGCGGATGCTCAAGGCCTTGGCGCTGCATCTGCGAGAGCATCGGCAAGCGCTGTATGACCTCAGCTATGACACTGGCGCGACCCTGTCGGACCACAAGATCGACATCGACGGCGGGATCGGCGCCATGCTTGTCTTTGCCAGCAAGGGACGGCGCGAGATGCCGGATGGGCATGTCTATCTCGATGGCCCGCCCGAACAGCTTGGCCGCGACGGGCAGTTCTTTGGCCGCCATGTCTGCACGCCGCTGCAAGGCGTTGCGGTGCATATCAACGCGTTCAACTTCCCGGTTTGGGGCATGTTGGAGAAGCTGGGGCCAACTTTCCTGGCCGGGATGCCTGCGATTGTGAAACCAGCCACAGCGACTTGCTATGTCACCGAGGCCTGCGTGCGGATCATGCTGGAAAGCGGCATTTTGCCCGACGGGGCGCTGCAACTGGTGACCGGCGGCATTGGTGACATGCTGGACCATGTCGGCACGCAGGATGTGGTGACGTTTACCGGCTCCGCCGACACAGCGCTTAAGCTGCGCGGGAATCCGAACATTCTGCGCAACTCGGTTCGGTTCACGGCGGAACAAGACAGCTTGAACGCCTCAATCCTCGGGCCGGACGCCGTGCCCGGCTCACCGGAATTTGATCTGTTCCTCAGCGAAGTCACCCGCGAGATGACTGGCAAGGCCGGACAAAAATGTACCGCCATTCGCAGGATCATCGCGCCGCAGGCGCAAGTGGATGCTGTGATTGAGGGGTTGCAAGGTAAGCTAGGCAATATCACGCTGGGCGATCCGCGCGAAAAATCGACCCTAATGGGCGCTTTGGTATCGAAATCGCAGAAGCAGGATGTGCTAGAGAAGGCCGCTATTCTGGCAGGTGAGGCGGAACAGGTTTACGGCCAAAACCACACCTCCCCGGACACCGGCGCTTTCATTCCGCCGATGCTGTTCCACTGCACCGATCCTGACCGGGCGGAGCGGATACATGATACCGAAGCCTTTGGCCCCGTCTCCACCGTCATGGGCTATCGTGATCTGAACCATGCCATCAAGCTGGCCAATCGTGGGCAAGGCTCTTTGGTGGCGTCGGTTATAACCCATGACGCCGATGTGGCGCGCGAGGTCGTGCTGGGCGCGGGCGCGTTTCATGGGCGGCTGTACTTCAACAACCGCGACTCGATGGCGGAGGCGACGGGCCACGGCGCGCCGCTGCCGCATCTGGTGCATGGCGGGCCCGGACGCGCAGGGGGCGGCGAGGAGCAAGGTGGGATCCGAGGCGTGATGCATTTCATGCAACGCACTGCGATTCAGGGCAGCCCCGAACTGCTGTCGAAGATTGGCTATAACTGGGTGCCGGGGGCGCAAACAGACACCAGCAAAGCGCATCCGTTCACCCGGACATTTCATGAGGTCGAAATCGGCGAGACGCTCCATACCGATCCGCGCACCATCTCGCTGGACGATATCGAACACTTTGCCCATTTCACCGGCGACACGTTCTATGCCCATATGGATGAGGACGCAGCCAAGGCGAACCCGTTCTTTCCGGGGCGCGTCGCACATGGTTATCTGCTGCTCAGCTTTGCCGCCGGGCTGTTCGTGCAACCTGACCCCGGCCCGGTGCTGGCCAATACGGGCCTCGACAATCTGCGCTTTATGAAACCTGTCTCAGCCGGTGACAGTATCAAGGTGCGACTGACGGTGAAGGCAAAAACCCCTCGCAATGAGGAATATGGCGAAGTACGCTGGCATGTAACGCTCACAAATCAGGACGACGCGCTCGTGGCTGAGTACGAGCTATTGACCATGAATGCCTACAAAAGCTGACTTTGACACCTGCATAGACGCGCTCAAATCCTTGGGCGCGCCGCGTGTTTGGTCCATGTTAGTGTCGATTTTCGGCGACCTGGCCTTTCAAGACGGCGACCGGATTGACGGGCCCTTGCTGACGCATCTGACAGACGGAATGGATATTAAACCCGAAGCGGTGCGCGTGGCGCTGCATCGGCTGCGCAATGATGGGTGGATAGACTCCTCGAAGGTGGGCCGCACATCAAGCCATGCGCTGACGGACAAAGCGATCCAAGAGCGGAATGCCGTAGCGCCTCTGATCTACAATCCAACCACTGGGCTGGAAGACAATTGGCAAATCGCCGTTCTTCCTTCTGCTGACGGGGCGTTGCGCGCTGCCTTGTCTGAGGCCGGTTTTGTGCCATTGGCCCCGCGAGTCTTCGCCGCCCATTGCGATGCGCAAGCGCCAAAAGGTGTGCTGACGGCGCTAGGGACCGAGTCCGCTGACTGGACTCAGGAACAAATCATCCCGGCCGAATTGACCGCTGCATATGACCAATTACTAACGGCGCTTTTACAGATCAAACTCAGGCAAAACAGCCTCAGCGCGTTGTCCGTTTATGAAACTGCACTGCTAAGATCCATGATCGTGCATTATTGGCGTCGTTTGGTCCTGCGCTCACCTTACCTTCCTCCGTCTTTGATCGGAGCGGATTGGCCGGGCCATCAATGCCGGGACTTTGTTGTCGAATTGCTGGACGCGCTACCGCGCCCTTCGCTGGAACAGTTAACGGCAAAGGACCGCCGCGCTGCATTGTGACGCCTTCCCCAAGCGCAAACCCGGCGTTATAGGTCCAGACATGACAAATCACTTCTACAAATCCGACCTGCCCGACGGGCTCGACCTTGGCCCGATCGTGGCGATTGATTGCGAAACGATGGGGCTGAACCCGCATCGCGACCGGCTCTGCGTGGTTCAACTGTCCGGCGGTGACGGGAACGCGCATATCGTGCAGATCCAAAAGGGCCAAACCAAAGCGCCGAACTTATGCGCAATGTTGGAAAACCCGGATGTGCTGAAACTTTTCCATTTCGGGCGTTTCGACATCGCCGCGATGCTGAACGCGTTCGGCGCGCTTACAGCCCCGGTTTATTGCACCAAGATCGCCAGCCGTCTGGTGCGCACTTATACGGACCGGCACGGGTTGAAGAACCTGCTGCATGAGCTTCTGGATATCGACATTTCCAAGCAGCAACAGTCGAGCGATTGGGGCAGCGAGACGCTGAGCAATGCGCAACTCGACTACGCCGCCTCAGACGTGCTGTACCTGCACAAGCTGCGTGAAAAGCTGGACGCTATGTTGGAACGCGAAGGCCGGGCCGAAATCGCACAGGCTTGTTTTGACTTCCTGCCCATGCGCGCCCGGCTTGATCTGGCAGGCTGGCCCGATACGGACATCTTCGCCCATTCATGAGCACCCCGTTTCTTGATACTGCCCGCCGCGTTATTCGCACCGAGGCTGAGGCGCTGACAACTTTGGCAGATGCGCTAGATGCGCGGTTTCGTGAGGCTGTCGATCTGATCCTCGCCTGTCGCGGGCGGATTATCGTGACCGGCATTGGCAAATCCGGCCATATCGCCAACAAGATCGCCGCAACACTGGCCAGCACGGGCTCCCCGGCGCAGTTTGTGCATCCGGCGGAGGCCAGTCACGGCGATCTGGGCATGATCACGCGCGATGATGTGGTTCTGGCGATATCCAACTCTGGCGAAGCACCGGAACTCGGAGACCTGATCGCCTATTCACGCCGTTTTGCTATCCCTCTGATCGGCTTGACCAGCCGCGAGGAGAGCGCGCTTGGCAGTCAATCGGACGTCATCCTCGCCCTGCCCCGGTTGGGAGAAGCCTGCGGAACCGGGGCCGTGCCGACCATTTCAACCACAATGACGCTGGCCCTTGGTGATGCGCTTGCAGTGGCGTTGATGGAGCACCGCGCGTTCACGTCGGAAAATTTCCGCGAGTTCCATCCCGGCGGCAAACTAGGCGCGCAGCTCAGCCGTGTTGGCGATCTGATGCATTCGGGTGCAGCAATCCCGCTGGTGGCCCAAGACACGGCCATGTCTGATGCGTTGCTGGAAATCAGCCAGAAAGGGTTCGGCGTTGTCGGCGTTATGCACGCAGATGGGTGTCTGGCCGGGATCATCACCGATGGCGATTTGCGGCGCCATATGGACGGACTTCTGGACCTGCGCGCCTCGGATGTGATGACTCAAAGCCCGACGACCATTACCGCCGACGCATTGGCCGAAGAAGCGGTTGGCATTATGAACACCCGCAAGATCACCTGCCTGTTTGTCACCGACACCTCCCACGCGCCAACCGGCCTGATCCACATCCACGATTGCCTGCGCATCGGATTGGGATGACAGCCATGACCGGCGATCCGTATTCGCGTCTCGTTAACATCTTGAAAGTCGCCTTGCCGCTCATCGCGCTTGGAATTTTATCAACCTTGTTTCTTCTTTCAGGTCGGATCGAGCCGGGCAGCACCATACCTTTTGCGGAAGGAGAGATCACGGAACGGGTTCAGGGGCAGCAGGTCACCAGTCCTGTCTTTGCCGGCGTGAGTGCTTCAGGAGATCGAATCTCTATCCGCGCTGACCAACTCAAAACTGACGATGCCAGCACAAGCGCGGCGTCCACGCTGACAGCGCGCATGGAACTCGCGGGTGGGGGGAGCATTGTAATGGTCTCGGACGAAGGTACGTTCAAGTTGGATACTGATACGGCATCCCTGTTCGGAAACGTACTGATTGAAAGTTCCACCGGCTACCGGATGAGCAGTGATCGTATCGACAGCCTTCTGTCGAAGGTCGATGTCACTTCACCAGGGGAAGTCCGGGCCACCGGTCCCGCAGGGCGCTTGACCTCCGGCGCTTTGCGAATTGCCGCTCAGGACGGTAGTAATAAAGTGCAATTGCTTTTCACTGAAGGTGTGAAGCTGATATACGACCCTAAGTCGCCAGAGTAGAGTGTTTGATTTGATACATTTACGGTCCGTTCTTTTTGCGTTGTCTTTTGGCCTCGTGGCTACGTATGCTGCTGCGCAAGGCACATCTGTCGCCTTTGGTACTTTGCGACAGAACACTGACGCGCCAGTTGAAGTAAGCGCGGATTCTCTTGCCGTAGATCAAGACAGCGGCAAGGCTGTGTTTTCGGGAAACGTCGTGATCGGTCAGGGGGAAATGCGCCTTTCTGCTGCGAAGGTCCTCGTCGTTTACAAGGCAGGCAACAGCGGGATTGAACGGTTGGAAGCGAGTGGCGGCGTCACTCTTGTCAGCGGCCCCGATGCTGCAGAGAGCAACAGTGCTGAATACAATATCGACACTGGCAGCATCGTGATGACCGGCGATGTGTTGCTGACCCAAGGGGCAAACGCGCTGACTTCTGACCGGATGACTGTCAATCTGAACGACGGAACCGCACAGATGAACGGCCGTGTAAAAACTATCCTTCAACCGAATAAGAACTGATGGCTCGGCCCGACCTTTCCATCACAGAAGGCACGCAAGGGTTACGAATTGACCATCTGCGCAAAGCCTACCGCAAGAAGGTCGTAATCCGCGACGTATCCATGCATCTGGATCGGGGCGAGGTGATCGCCCTGCTCGGCCCCAATGGATCCGGCAAAACGACAACCTTCTATTCCATCGCCGGGCTGGTCACGCCAGAGGGCGGCAAGGTCAGCGTTGATGGCACCGACGTCACAACGCTGCCGATGTACCGGCGCGCGCAGCTTGGCATCGGGTATTTGCCTCAGGAAAACAGCATTTTCAGGGGCTTAAGCGTAGAGGACAATATCTCGGCCATTCTCGACATCACCGAGTCGAATCGCCACAAACGACGCGAACGGCTGGAAGAATTGCTAAGCGAGTTTTCTATCGAACATTTGCGCCGTGCCCCTGCGCTGGCTCTGTCTGGCGGAGAACGGCGGCGCGTAGAAATCGCGCGTGGCCTCGCGGCCGACCCGAAATACTTGCTGCTGGATGAACCTTTCGCCGGGGTGGACCCAATCTCGGTCGGGGATATTCGACATCTGGTTGCTGATCTCAAGAATCGCGGCATCGGTGTCTTGATCACTGACCATAATGTCCGCGAAACACTTGGTATCGTAGATCGCGCCTACGTCCTCCATGACGGTAAAGTGCTGATGTCCGGCACCCCCAACGATGTTGTCGAGAACGAAAACGTGCGACGGGTCTATCTCGGTGACAATTTCCGTATCAGTTGAACGCTGGCGCGATAGACCCCCTCAACCAAGAATTGATGCAGATCATTGACAGATCAGGGTGTTTTGCGGCTCAATAGACGCATGGCGCCCAAGATGCTTACCATTGGCAGTTGCTGGCCCTGCATCCCGCAGGACGGTTTCGGTCAAATCAAAGCCCCGCGCCGATCCCCCTTCTGACCAGAACACGCGTTAACCGGATGTTTATCCGGCAGCGTCATCTGCTTCAGGAAAATGATAAAAGGAGAGACCATGCGTTACCAGATCAGCGGAAAACAGATTGATGTTGGCGAGGCCCTGCAAACCCACGTGAAAAACGAACTGGGTGCCATCGTTGAGAAATACGCTGAACGACCGACGGATGCGCATATAATTTTCTCGAAATCCGGGCATGAACATGTCTGCGAAGCGATCGTTCACCTGTCCACAGGACTCACCGCGCAAGCCAAAGCACATGAGCCTGAAATTTATGCAGCTTTCGACGCTTGCGGTGAAAAAATGGAGAAGCAACTGCGTCGCTACAAACGCAGGTTGAAAGATCACCACAAAGACCGTGCGCAACCGGTTGAACTTTTTGGGGCTTCCTCGTATATCCTCGCATCTGAAACACATCAGGAAGAGAGTGAGCCAGACAATTTGAAGCCTGTCATCGTGGCGGAGATGGAAACCAAAATCCAATCTCTGTCTGTTGGGGAAGCGGTGATGCAAATGGAACTGGCTGGCGCTCCTGTTCTGGTTTTCAGGAACGAAGGCAAAGATGGATTGAACGTGGTCTACCGCCGCGAAGACGGAAATATCGGCTGGATCGATCCATAAAGCATTAAGGTTTTAAGCGCGTGGCAAGGCGCAGTCAGTGGGAAGACATGAATTTTGCACAACTCCTCAAACCGGAGGCCGTGAAGGTATCCGGTTCGGTGTCCAGCAAAAAACGGCTGTTTCAGGATATCGGTGATCTGGCCGAGTCTGCTTATGGCATGGACCCCTCTGTGGTGAGCGATGCCCTGCGCGCGCGTGAAGCTTTAGGACCAACAGGGGTGGGCAATGGCGTGGCGCTGCCGCACGCCCGGCTCACCGGTCTGACAGAGGTTGTTGGCGCGTTCATCCTGCTGGACAAACCAATCGACTTCGAAGCGGTCGACCGCGCGCCGGTTGATTTGGCCTTTGCACTGTTCGCACCGGAAGATGCCGGGGTCGAACACCTCAAGGCGCTTGCGCTGGTGTCCCGCACCCTGCGCGAGCCATCAATCTGTGCGAAACTGCGCGCTAACCATGACGCGGGCACGCTTTACACGATCCTGAGCGAAGTGCAGTCGGTGAAGGCTGCCTAAGTTCCAAACGCTTCAAACCCGAACATCATGTAGTCGCGTTGATAGGCGGACTGCCCTAACTTCTCGATCTCGTCATCATAGATGTCAGCCAGCGCATAGGGTGTGTCGGGCCGAGCATCCGCTACAGGCGTCTGGGGCAATGAAAGACGGGTCGCAAGGTTTGATAGATCGTTCTTCAGATCGCGCTCCCGGAAAACAAAGTCCGGTAGATTAAACTCCCCAAACCCTTGAATCGCCTGCGCTTGAGAGCACCAAGTTGCATCCACCCGAATCGCGGTTTGTCCGTTCAGGTTCCCCTTTAGAAAGGTCAGGAACGCGGCGAAGGCTGTGCGGTGATCCGCTGTACTCCACTCCGACCCCGGACCATCCTCTGGAATTTGCAACTTATACCGCCGCCGCAACGTTTCGCGCAGCTTTGGATATGTGCCGGGCCCCACTGCCAGAATTTTCGAGCAAAACGCATGATGCGCGCGCGCGATTGGGTGCCGCAGCACCGTGAAGCTGCGATGCCCGCGATGTTTGCGTTTCCACTGGCGAAGCTGTTTTTGCGATAGTTTCCGTTGAAGAGATTCCGGAGTAACTCCGTCAAGATCAGCCAGCCACGCTTCAACCACATCCTGTGGCCCCCCCATCACGGGCAGGTATACAAGCGGCGCTTTGGCGGCGGTGACGTAGCTTGGCACAGCCGGGCCGCGCCGGGGTTCGAAATTCGGGGTGCGGGTCAGGTTGAACCGGTCGATCCCGCCAAGCGCTGCCTGCATCTCGTCGAAATTCGCAACCTTATCGGCCAGCGCACTGGGGTTCTGCACCTTTAGCGTCTTGTCCAGCCCCTCAAGTCTGGCATCAACACCTAAAAACACTGCGAGACCGTTCATCACCTCAACGCTCTGCAAATCCTCGTAATCGACGTAGAACGCCGTTTGGCCAGAGGTTTGCAGCCGCCGCAACAGGTCCACTTGAAACGCCTGCAGGGCCGCGATGTGCCGCTCAAACTCATCCGCGTCAAAAGTCGCCTTGCCGTCCTTGCGCGCCTTCATGTCGGTCAGCTTCCACTGCCCCGTTTCTTGCGCAATGCGCCACGAAACATAGCTCTCGGCCGGGTTGCGGGTCAGAATGATCTTGGCGCAGCGCGGATCGTCTAAACACAGCTCCAGAACGCGCGGATCATGGTCGTGGAAGTACCGAAAGCCGCCCAGCGCTTTGGGATCATCCTGGATCGCAGCCAAGAGCGCCAGCGGGTCACGGTCACGCGCCTCTTGATCGATCCCCAGTATCTCGGTCGTTTTCGGATAGCCCAGAAAATGCGGGTTGAACGCCTCACCATGACAGCGCACGCCGTCCAGCGCGTTCAAATTCGCCTCCAAAAAGTTGGAGCCGGTTCGCATTTCCGCGAACACGATAAAGCTGTCGAAACGCTTGGTCATATGCGCTTATTTCACCAGATACGGCTTTCTCTTGGGCGAATCTGTGTCATTCCGGGGCGCGGGATCAACCGGAAAATCACCCATCAGATAGGGGTGCATGCCCTGATTCTTGAGGTTTTGCAGGAATTGCCCGAATCCGGTCAGGTCCACCATCCGAGGCGCTTCAGCCAGTTGCCGCGGAGAACCGGGGGCGATTTCATCCAAGATCGTCTGCAGCGGCTCCATCGGCGCTTCGATAAACTCCGCCATCGTCCAAATCCGCACCCGCGCTTTGACGTGGGGCGCGCGCAGCACCTCAAGATGGGCGCTTTCGATGCGTTGCAAGCGAGCGGCTTCAGTGCGCAAGTCTTCAAAATTCTTGTTGGCGCGGAACAGTGGGATCGCCCATGCGCCAGAGATCACCAAGATTCGCGCGTTGGGATCACGCGACAAAGGACCCGCTATTTTCTGATTGCTGCCCGGCCCGAATTGAAAGCACTGATACTCGCCGCGCGTGTTCCAGATCAGGTTCGTCAGAAACCCTGTCGGATTGTAGTCACGCGCCGCCGGGCTGTTGCTGAGCGCTCCTTGGATCGCGTCTTGCCCCTCCGCGAAGGGCACAAAGGTTTTGTCGAACAAATGCCCATGAACCCGCGCACCCGTCGCGCGGGCAAGCCATGCCTCAAAATCCTCGAATAGTTCGGCAAACCCTTCGAAGACAGAATAGCTGCCGGCGGTCAGACCATTCTCCCAGTTTGCATTGGGGAAGCGGCTTTGCATGAACAGGCCCGCGCGCCCTTGCGTGCGCCGATCCACTGCTTTGGCAAAGATTCGGTCGATCTTGCCGGGGTTCGGCTCTGTCCGCTTCGGCGCATCCTCGCCCGGAACCAAGAACGCGTCGTAGAGCTTATGTGCATGAGGCCAGATTTTCCGGGCCACAAAGCAATCCGACCGGCGCAGAAGTTGCAGGTGATCGTCATAGAAAATATGCGGTTTACCCTGAAAATCGAATTTCGACAGCGTCAGCGACCGGCTTTCAATTTGCGTGGAATATAGCCGCGCAAGGGTTTGGAAGTAGCTCTCATCCGGGATCCAGACCTGCCGGAAGTAGCGATCATAGCGCGCGCGTTCGGGGTCTTGCAGGATCGCCGTCAGAGTTTGCCGCGTCAGGCACCACCATTGGCTGCCCATATGCGGCTTGATGTCGTTCGGGATTTTGCGGCGCAGCCGAAACCGGCGCTGCAACTCAACATAGCGATCAAACAGGAAACGATGCCGCTTCCACGAGAAGGGGAAGCGCAGCGTAAAGCGTTCTTTGTCCAAACCGCCGACCGTCCAAGGCACGTCCTGCGTCGTGGCGCTTTCGATGAAATCCGTGCGCGGGCGTGCGTCGAGATATTCGATCAGTTCCGAAATCGGGCGCAGCGGCAGGCAGGACCCGGAGGCGAGATAAACATGCCGAACCCCTGGATAAGAATTCAGCAAGTGCTCCGACGCGGCTTGGGACGCGGCGACCAGCCCCCAGGTACCCCATTCGCAGCGGAATCGTTTGGAAAAGCTAACCTGCGCGACGTCCGACAGATTCGCCTTGAACCGCGCCAGCATCGTCCTCGAGACTTTACGATCCACATGGATCACCACCGGGCAGCCCGCCTGAGCCCAGTGCCGCGCAACCTGCTCGGAGCGGCCCAGCGCGGTGTGAACCAACATGACGATGCCCAGTGTGCCGCTCATGCCCAATTGCCTTTCGACATGAGGCCGAGGATTTCGAGTTGTCGCCAGTTAATGTACTTCTCTGACCATTTGCACCAAAGTTGCGGCTCATTCTCCATCCGCGCGGCGTAGGCTTTGTATTCGACGGAGGCCGAGTAATGCTGGCCGCGTGCCAACTCCTCTTGCGCCTTAGCCCCAAAGGTATCCAGGAACTTGGTGTGCAAAAGCAGGCCCGAGGCCTTTTCCCCGCCCCATTCATCATAAACAAGGTTCAGCCCACGCGGCAGCAGCATATGGGTCGAGCTGGCATAGACATAGCGTTTGTCCCATTTCACCAGCGGGGTTTTGTTGAGTGCGGGGGCCTTCTCAGGCGCATCCGGGAAGAACACACGAGAGCGCGGGCCGCCTTGAATCCAAAGGTTCCCGAAACGCGAATTGCGCGAGATCGTGTAGTTTCCACTGTCAAACCAACAGGCAATCTCAAGCGGGTCCTGCCCAGGCTGATAGGGTTGGTCCGAGAGTTTACCCTTGGGATACATATCCAACAGCATCGCGCTGAACGACTTGATTGAGGACGCATCGAGCCAGTCTGTCAGCGCGCGCAGCGGGCGTGTGTCGCAGAAGGGGTAGATCAGAAACTCATCCGGATCGACGGTCAGCGCCCAATGGCCATGCGCATATTTCATCGCCAGCCAGTTCAGCCAATCGGTGCCATAACGCGAGCGCTTATAGCTGGACTTGGTATGCCAGAGCGAGACATCCGGCTGTTCTGCCAGATACTCCCGCGCGCCATCGTCGCTGTCATTGTCCACGATCAGGAAATGATTGATGCCCTGTTTGCGGTAGTAATCGAGGAAATACGGTAGCCTTACCACCTCATTCCGCTGGGTTGAAAACAGCAGCAGATCGTCCGGCTTGATCAGCGAGGTCCGGTCCGACACAGCCCGCAAATCGCGCCGCCGCCGGAAGGCGCGCGCGCGCCAACGTTGTCGTTTGAGCCGAAGCCGATATGATCGAAACGCGCGCAATTCACCTCCGCGTCTGGTGTCGGCGTGGCATCAGGCAAGCGTCTATCAGGTCATACTTAAGACAGTCTTGAAATGCGCATCCCATGTCAGCGCGTCCACCCTTGCCTGTGACCCTTCGGGCCTTTCCGGCGCAGCCTTCGCCAGTGATTTAATGTGGTTCGTCCACAGATAGGGGTCTTCGACGCTTGCGTAAATGGGTATGTCCCCAAGGGTTTCCAGGAAGACCGGCAGGGTGTTGCACAAAACAGGCACCCCCATCTTAGCCGCTTCCACCGCAGGTAGGCCGAACCCTTCAGCGTGGGAGGGGAAAAGGAGGCCGCTTGCGCGCTGCATGAGGCCCGCCAAATCGCCATCACTAAGCTCCGGCATTTCTCGAACGGGGCTGTCCGAGGGCAATCTATCCAGCCGGGCAAACACGTCTTCGTTCTTCCATCCGCGCGCGCCACAGATCAAAAGAACCGGAGCTTGCGTGCCCAATTGCTCCCAAAGGTCGAGCAGGAAGCCAATATTCTTGCGCGGCTCAATCGTGCCAACCACGACGAAGTATGGCTTGGGAACATCTGGAACGGAGGCGTTAGGTACGGTCACGTCCGTCCCCAAAAACGAAACAATGCTCTTTGGTGTCCGACCGCAGGCCCCGAAGAACCGTTCCGCATTTTGCCGAGTGTCGCCCGAATTGTAGATGACGAGATCAGCCCGCGCGCTCACCTGTTTCATCCGCGCTTCGAACGCTGCAACGGTCCCGTCTCGCTGGAACTGTGGGTGCGTCAGCGGGATCACATCATGCACCATCACTGCGGATTGCCCGCCCGCTGCACTTACCGCGCCGAACATTTCCCCGGTCAGATTGCTATGACCAACGTTAAGATACCGAAACCCCGTTGGCAGATGCGCTGCGAGCATTTTGGCCAGACCTTTGGGGCGACAGCGCGCGACAGCGGCTGCCCGTATCTCTGTTTCGGCCTCGCGCTGCGCTCGCGTTTTGCCACGCGACAGTCGCGACAGCAGGTCAGGCGCGCTCCGCCCGCCGTGACAGATGCGTTGTAAAACCGGCCATAGAAGATGAGGGCTGATAAGAATGTATCCGAAGGTGCTCCGCACCAATCCGAAACAGGGCACATCCTCTGCGG
>CAZPXE010000023.1:0-17037 GCA_964590545.1 uncultured Rhodobacterales bacterium
CAAGGAACTCAAAGGGACCACAGGGCGTCGCATCGTGCGCGGCTTGCTCGGTGGGCTATTCAAAGGGCGCTAGTCGGAGAGGTGGGCGAAATGTCGGCACATTTGTTATTAGGTATCGTCATCCTTGGTTTTGGTTTGTACACAACCATTCAACGTTTGCGTGGAAACGAAACCGCATTCAAAAAGTTGGAGCCACTGCGTGAGATGTTTGGTTCCTCGATTGGGAATTTTATCCATATCATTGCCTATTGCATTCTACCGATCGTTGCTGGAATTGTGTTGATACTGAGTGGCACAAACTAGCGCGAAAACAATAGACAACGCGCGGCTACTCAACCTCGGGTTGCCGCTCTCGCCACAGCCACAGCTGCACCAACGCCAGATAGGGCAGGTAGAACGCGAAATTCTGCACCCTGTCAAACGGGCCGGAGAAATCCTCCGGCACCGTCCAAATCCCGCAATGCTCTGGCCCAACCGTGCAGGAAATCCCGTACAGGAGCCCATAATGCAGCCGGTAAAGCCATGAGCCGATGCACAGCACAATCAGCCGCAACGCCCAGCGACGGTGGCGCGTATAATCGCCGCGCATCGCCAGCACAGGCGTCATAATCGCGGCCCAGATCATCAGCGCGCCATAGAGGGCGAAACCGATATTCATCTCGGCCCCGCCAATCGTGCCGCGCTGCGCGATATAGACCAGCCCGGCAATCCCGGTAACCAGCGCCAGCGCCGCCAGCACGCGTCCCGAGACCCGATGCACCTGCGGCCAACGCCGTCGCACTGGGCCAGCCCATTGCAAAACGGCCAGCGCTGTTACCACGCCACCCGCCACCATATGCAATGAAATCGCGGTATTGCTGAGTGCCGATCCGGCAAGCCGCTCCAGCACCAGCGCGGCATCCCCGCTCAGCGCAGCAATGCCGCGCCCGATGGAATGCCACACAAACCCTTGCACCGCGATAAAGAGCAGGCCAAGGCCCGCAAGGCTCCAGATCGCGGCGCGGCGTGGGGTCATCTACTTCTCCGGGATCAAGCCTCTCGGACTAAAGCGCAGCACAAGGATCAGGATAATCCCCATCGTCATCAACCGCATATGCGCGGCGCTATCCAACAGGTGATCCTTCAGCCAGAACCCTTCGGCCATCGGCGCAGTGATAAGCTGCATCAACCACAGGCCAAGCGGTTCCACCTGCACCCACAAGAACCAAATCAGGAATCCGCCTAGCACTGCGCCCAGATTGCTGCCAGAGCCGCCAACAATCACCATCACCCAGATCAGAAAGGTGAACCGCAACGGCTGATACGAACCCGGCGCGAGCAACCCGTCCAGCGTCGTCGCCATCGCACCCGCAATCCCGCAAACAGCAGACCCCAGCACGAATATCTGCAAATGGCGGCGGGTTACGTCCTTGCCCATCGCCTCGGCAGCCACCTCATTGTCGCGAATGGCGCGCATCATGCGGCCCCAAGGCGAGTTCAGCGCCATCTGCGCCATCACAAAGACAATCAGCAACACGACAGCGAAGAGCCCGGCATAGACCAGCTTATTTGCCAGTGTTGAAGCTTGCACAGCCTCAAAGCCAAAGCTCGCGGCACGCTCGACAAAGGCGGAGTTTTGCTGCAGCTCAATTGGCTCCGGTGCAGGCGACGGGATGCCGTAGACCAGTTTCACGCCACGCGCGAGCCAGTCCTCATTCTTCAGGACAGCGACCATAATCTCCGCAATCCCCAGCGTGGCGATGGCGAGGTAGTCAGAGCGCAGCCCCAAAGCGGTTTTGCCAATCACCCAAGCGGCACCCGCTGCGAGCAGACCCCCAACGGGCCAGGACAGCACAATCGGCAGACCCAATCCGCCAAGATAACCTTCGAGTGCGGGGTTCACACCCTCGACCGCACTCACCGACGGATCAAAGACCGAACGGAACAGGAAGAACCCGCCAACAAGGATCACCAGCATCGCGCCCGTCCGCGTCCAACCTTTCGGCAGTTTCTGGAACACAAACACAGCGGCAAAGATCGTCGCGGCCCCAAGGAACAGCGCCAGCAAAATCCCCACACCGCCCGCACGCCACGCATCGGGCACCGGCGGCATAGACACCAGCACCGCCGCCAGCCCGCCAAGCGCCACGAAGCCCATGACACCTACGTTGAACAGCCCCGCAAAGCCCCATTGCAGGTTAACCCCCAGCGCCATAATCGCCGAGACAAGGCCGAAATTTAGCACGATCATCGCCGTATCCCAGCTTTGCATCATGCCGGTCAGCACGATCAGCCCCGCAATGGCTGCGAAATAGGCGGTGTTTCGAATGATATCGCTCATACCGATTTCCCCGCGAACAGTCCGGTGGGTTTGAACAGAAGCACGATCAGCAAGATCACGAAGCTGACGGCGAATTTGTAATCGGTGCTCAGAAGCTGGGCGAGGCCATCTGGCGCCAGCGTGTCTGGCAACGCATAGGTCAGAACCTTTTTCCACGCGTAGGTGACGAGCACTTCACTGAAGGCAATCACGAAGCCACCGGCGATGGCGCCCAGCGGGTTGCCAAGCCCTCCGACAATCGCAGCAGCGAAGATAGGCAGAAGAAGTTGCAGGAAAACAAAAGGCTTATAGGACTTATCTAATCCATAAAGCGTGCCCGCGATCGTCGCCAGCACAGCCACGATGATCCAGGTCACCATCACGACCTTCTCGGGGTTAATGCCCGACAGCAGCGCGAGATCCTCGTTATCCGAATAGGCGCGCATCGACTTACCCGTGCGCGTCTTATTCAGGAACCAGAACAGCACCGCGACGACGGCCACGGCTGTCACCAGCGTGATCCCTTGGGTCGTCTTGATCGCCAGCCCTTCGCTGAGCCCGGTCATCTGCTTGAACTCACGAACGGAGATGATGAACCGTTCCCCATCCGCAAATCGCTGATCATTCGGCCCGATCACGAAGCGGATCAGCCCGTTATAGATGAACATCACCCCCATGGAGACGATCACGAGGATCACCGGCTTGGCCTTCTGCTCGCGGTAAAATTTGTAGACCAGCCTGTCGCTTAGCAGAACCAGCGCGATACAGCCCAAAATCCCAAAGGGCAGGGCGAGCAGCGCCGTTGGCAGTGGCCCGAAGGATATTCCGACGGCCTGCATCCCCCATGTAACCAGAATGGTGATCATCGCGCCAAAGGCCATCGTGTCTCCATGGGCGAAGTTGGAAAAGCGCAGGATGCCGTAGATGAGCGTGACGCCGAGCGCACCAAGCGCCAGTTGCGAGCCGTAAGCGGTGGCGGGGATCAGGACGAAATTCGCGAGAACGATGAAGGCGTTAAGAAGGTCCATCTGTCAGCGTCCTTGCCTATTGTATTGAATTTCCAAGGAGAAATCCGTTTTGCAAATGATCAAGCTAGGATTTGCAAAGGGTAACGATCTGTTCACACTCACCTCATTATCCCCCGAGAAAGCTCTTGCGTACCTCAGGATCGGCCAGAAGTTCCTTGCCCGTCCCGGTAAAGGCGTTGCGCCCTTGAACCAGCACGTAACCTTTGTCCGCGATCTCTAGCGCTTGGCGAGCGTTTTGCTCGACCATCAGGATCGGGATACCCGTGCGGGCGACCTCGATGATCCGATCAAAAAGCTCGTCCATCACTATGGGCGATACACCCGCTGTCGGTTCGTCCAGCATCAGCACCTTTGGCTGGGTCATCAACGCGCGCCCAACAGCAACTTGCTGGCGCTGACCTCCAGAAAGCTCTCCGGCAGGCTGCCGGCGCTTTTCCTTTAAAATCGGAAACAAATCATAGACTTGCGCCATAGTGCCCGAGATGTCGTCGGTGCGGATGAACGCGCCCATCTCTAGGTTTTCTTCGACGGTCATAGAGGTGAAGATATTCGAGGTTTGCGGCACGAAGCCCATCCCTTTTACCACCCGATCCTGCGGCGAGAGGGTCGTGATGTCTTCCCCGTCAAGGCGCACCGAGCCAGAGCGCACATCCAGCATGCCGAACACAGCTTTCATCGCGGTTGATTTGCCCGCGCCATTCGGACCAACGATCACAGCGATCTCGCCCGGCTCGACTGCGATGGTACACTCATGCAGAATGTCCGGTCCGGCCCCATAGCCGCCCGTCATCGCGTCGCCAATCAAAAACGGTTCAGCCATTACGCGCTCACCTGATCTTTGTTTTTCAAACCCGTCCCAAGATAGGCCTCGATGACATCGCTGTTGGCTTTGATCTCGGCCAACGTGCCTTCGGCAAGCACTTTGCCTTCGGCCATACAGATGACCGGACCGCAGATTTTGCCAATGAAATCCATGTCATGCTCAATCACGACAAAGGTATAGCCGCGCTCGGCATTCAGTTGCAGGATTGCGTCGCCAATGGTGTTGAGCAGGGTGCGGTTCACCCCGGCGCCGACCTCATCCAGAAACACGATTTTGGCATCGACCATCATCGTGCGCCCCAGCTCAAGCAGCTTCTTTTGCCCACCCGAAACTTGTCCCGCCTTGTGGTCTGCCAGGTGGGTAATGGTCAGAAATTCAAGCACTTCGTCAGCTTTCGCCCGCAGCGCCCGCTCTTCATCGGCGATCCGTTTACGCCCAAACCATGTGTTCCAAAGCGTCTCACCCGACTGCGCGCCGGGCACCATCATCAGGTTCTCGCGGCAGGTCATGGAAGAAAATTCATGCGCGATCTGAAAGGTGCGCAACAGGCCTTTGTGGAACAAATCGTGCGGCGGCAAGCCGGTGATATCCTCACCCAGCATCGTCACGCGGCCCGAAGTTGGTTTAAGAACACCGGCGATCACGTTGAAAAGCGTGGTTTTTCCAGCGCCGTTCGGCCCAATCAGGCCGGTGATGGAGCCTTGGTCGATGGTCAGGCTCGCCCCGTCCACCGCATGAAAGCCACCGAAATGTTTGTGAATGTCGTCAACGACGATCATAGGACCCCCATAAGCGCGAAGAAAGGTGCGCACCCTATTGAAACAGCCCGAGAAATCCTCCTCGGGCTGCTCCATCATGTTATAAAAAGATCAGCGATACTTTGCTGTGGTGATCTTGCCGCCTTCGATCTTGATCTGGCGATAGTTACCCGCGCTTTCGCCCGGGCCGATCAGTTCAACAGCCGTTGCGCCGACATAGTCGATATCGCCGCCATCACGCAGGATCTGCAGGGCTTTGGCCAACTCGCCGGGGAAGATTTGCTCGCCCGGTGCGTTGGCAACGTCCATCAGCTTTTCCTTGTAGACATTGCTGTCCTTGCTGTCCGCCGCTTGCATCGCCAGCATGATCAGCGCTGCCGCGTCATAGGCTTCCGGCGTGAAGGGGGAGGTTGCGTCGAACGCGTCGCCCACCATTTCAGAATACTTTGCCGCGCCGGGGCTGTCGGTGCCGGGGTGCTGGCCGGTGGAGCCGTCGATTTCGTCGCCAAAATTCTCTTCCAGCTTCGCGCCGATCATCCCGTCCGGGAAGTGGAACGTGTCAAACGCGCCGGAATCCAGCGCCGCGCGCACGATGCCAGAACCGCCTTGGTCCACATAGCCTGCGACGACCAGACGATCACCACCTGCTGCTGCCAAAGCGCCAATTTCAGCGGAGTAGTCCGCTTTGCCGTCTTCGTGTGCTGCGTTGATGGTCACAGTGCCGCCTGCCGCTTCGAACGCGGCCTGGAAGCTGTCGGCAAGGCCTTTGCCGTAGTCATTGTTGGTGTAAGTCACCGCAACAGACTTGATGCCTTCTTCCATCAGCACTTCGGTCATCACCACGCCTTGACGCGCGTCTGACGGGGCGGTGCGGAAGAACAAGCCGTTGTCGGAATTGTCATTATGCGACAGGCCCGGCGATGTGGCAGAAGGCGATACCATGACGACACCGTTTGCCAGCGCCACATTGTTCAGGATCGCGCCTGTAACACCAGAGCAATCCGCGCCCATGATGCCGTCGACTTTCTCGGCGGTAATCAGACGCTCGGCTGCGGCGGTGGCCGCGGCGGCGTCGACGCAGGTGCTGTCTGCGCGAACCGACGTGACGGTGGCCGCGTCCAGAAGCAGGCCGCTGTCTGTGACTTCTTTCATCGCCAGTTCTGCGCCATCCGCCATGGACGGTGTGAGCGATTCAATCGGGCCGGTGAAGCCGAGGATTACGCCGATTTTGACTTCTTTGCCGTGGCCGCCCGCAAATGCGGAGCCTGCCAGCAAAGCGGTCGCTGCGCTTGCCATAAGCAGTTTTTTCATGAGTTTTCTCCCTGTTGGAACGTACGTTCTGGCGGGTACGTTAAGTCCCTCGTAACAAATTGGAAAGGTTAATCGTCAGGCAAAAACAGTCATTTTTCCTGTAGATAACCGCAACTCTGGTTCTATTTCCTGACAAAATCCGAAGGAGGAGTTTGATGCGTAAAGGTCTGCCGCGAATGGCAACAATTTTGGGAATCGTTCTGGGGAGTGTCCTCGCCGTCTCCGGTGTTCACGCATTTACCCTCACGAAGCTGGCAGATGGGTTTGACACGCCCTGGGCCGTTGCGCCCTTGCCCGGCGGCGGGATGCTGGTGACGGAGCGGGATGGAAACCTGCTTTTTGTCAAAGACGGCAAACGCCAACGCGTGCGCGGTGTGCCGAAAGTCGCCGCGAACGGGCAGGGCGGTTTGCTGGATGTGACATTGCCGCGTAATTTTGCGACCAGTCGCGAGGTTTGGCTGACCTATTCCAAGCCGCAACGCGGGCGCGGGTCGGGAACGGCATTGGCCACGGGACGCCTTAGTAAGGATGGAACGCGGCTGACAGATGTACGCGACCTGTTCGAGAGTGCGCCGGGCGGCAGCGGAGGGCGGCATTTCGGCTCGCGTGTCGTGGAAGCCCCCGATGGGACGCTGTTTGTTACGATTGGGGATCGCGGGGACCGCCCCTCGGCGCAGGATCGCGGCAACCACAATGGCGCGGTTGTACGTATCAATCGTGATGGCAGCGTTCCAGCGGATAATCCGTTTGTCGGGCAGGCAGAGGTGCAGCCTGAAATCTACTCCTATGGTCACCGCAATCCGCAAGGCGCTGGTTTCGATACAAGCGGGCGGCTGTTCACCGCCGAACATGGCGCGCGCGGCGGGGACGAGGTGAACCTGATCAAGAAAGGCGCGAATTTTGGCTGGCCGCTAATCTCCTATGGCCGCCACTATTCGGGGGGCAAAATCGGCGAGGGGACGGCAAAAGCGGGCATGGAACAGCCAGCACACTATTGGGACCCGTCCATCGCACCTTCGGGCCTGCTGGTCTATTCCGGTAAGCTCTGGCCGGAGTGGAAGGGCGATATCTTCGTCGGATCGCTGAAATTCGACTACATTGCCCGTTTGGATGGTGGGAACATTCGCGAAGTTCAGCAGATCAAATCGGGTGAAACCGAGCGGGTTCGCGACGTGATCGAAGCGCCCGACGGCTCGATCTGGTTTGTATCGGCTGGACAGGGCGCGGTTTATCGGATCACGCCGTAAATCGCATACGATTTCACGCTAAACTGACTGAAAATTCACGAAGCGATCACGCGATCTCTGCAAAACTCCCCTCACACATCCGACTAAACTGGAAGAGGGGAAGAGATGTTTAGAACCTGTATTTATGCGGCGCTTGCGTCCTGTTTGTCTGCTTTGGGCCTGCATGCTGCACCTGTAACCTACTATTTCGAAGGTGTTCTGGATTTTCGGGCAGGCAACCCGGACTTACTCTTGGGCGGCACGTTGGCCAACACCATGACCGGGCAATTTACCTTCGATGACGCGGCTTCGGCCACGCGCATTGAAGGCAACAGCAACTACACCCAACACTACTATTCCAACCCAACATTGATTGAACTTCGGGTGGATTTGGGGCCGGTAACCTTTGTCAGTAACACCAACGAGTACTTTCTGGTCCGAGACGGTTTCGATACCCCATCATCCGAAGAAAACGACCGTATTGCCTTCGGCGGGAGAGATCTCGATCTAAGCACATCAATCGGATTTGAGTTTTCCGCCGATCAGTTCAACAAGACCATTCTGACCGATGCAGGCATCCCTGAGTTTTCGGAATGGGAAGCCATAAATGCCATCTCCAGGGACTTCGCGATCATCTCTATAGGCGACCCGGGGCGTATCTCTCCAAGTGGGTTTGGCTCTGTCCGCTACAACAATGTGACGGTCAGTAGGTCGTTGACTGACGCAGCACCCGTACCATTGCCTGCGGGCGCTTTGCTATTGGTTGGCGGTCTGGCTGCATTGGTTGGTTTGCGCAAACGCAAATCACAGGACGAGTGAGCGCGCCGCAAAACAAACGAATTTCGGTTGACCCCAAGACGGGTTGGCCGACCCGAGCTGCGCTCTTGTCACCGTGAGTGTAATGGCAGGCGTAGGCTGTGAAAGAGTGAGTGGGGAATTTCAACCTTTGTGCCAGTAGCTTGGAAGCGGACCCTCATGTATTTTATGAGGTGCCCGCTTCCATTTTTTCGGCTTGTGTCACCGTCAGTTCAGAAGGGCTTGATGCTCAGATCGACAGCCGCGCGGCCTGACTGCCACGTTCGCGATAGGGCGTCGTGTCGTAATGCGCGCGGTAGCACTTTGAGAAATGCGACGGGCTCGCGAAGCCGCAGGCCAGAGCTACGTTGATCACACTCATATCCGTTTGCATCAGCAGGTTGCGCGCTTTTTGCAGGCGTAGTTCCATATAATACCGCTTGGGCGAGCGGTTCAGGTAGCGCCGGAACAAACGTTCGAGTTGCCGCGTGGACATGCCCACGTCTTTGGCCAGTAGCGAGGGCGATATGGGCTCCTCGATATTGCTTTCCATCATCTGGATCACAAGGCTCAGCTTCGGGTGGCGCACACCAATGCGGGTCGGTACGGACAGGCGCTGTGTGTCCTGATCTGTGCGGATGGAAGAATAGATCAGTTGGTCGGCCACCGCATTGGCTGTTTCTTCGTCATGGTCCTGCGCGACCAGCTTCAGCATCAAATCGATGGAGGAGGTCCCCCCGGCAGTGGTCATACGGTTTCCGTCCACCACGAAAACTGATTTGGTCAGCTCGACCTCGTCAAACTCTTCTACGAAGCTGTCCTGATTTTCCCAATGGATCGTCGCCTTCTTCCCATCCAGCAGCCCCGCGCGCGCCATGCAATAGGCAGCGGTGCATAGGCCAACGACCGGCACGCCTTTGCGCGCTTCCCGGCGGATCCAGCTCAGCAGCTTTTTGGTGGTTGCATCCTGCACATCGATTCCGCCACAGATGACCAGCACATCGTCGCGGCCGAGCTCGTTCAAATCATCTTCCACCTGAAACTGTGTCCCCGCCGAGCAGGAAATGCTGTCGCCTCCTTCACCAATGATGCTCCAGCTATAATAGGTGCGGCCGATCATACGGTTTGCTATGCGCAAACATTCCACCGCAGAGGCAAAGCTAAGCAGGGTAAAATTGTTCAACAGAACAAAGACAAACCGCTTCGGTTTGTCAGCCACAGGAGAGGCGTTTCGGGCGGCACGTTGAAGCGTCATGACGCAGGTACTCTTGTCATTTGGGCAGGGGTTTGTGCATCCCCACATCTGGGCACCTTGGCCACGCCTTGCAAGCAACGTCAAGAGGCGCTTTTTCGCACTGGCCAGCGCGAAACAGCAGTCATATAGTGACGTCTGCAATGCGGCTGCCGCTACGGGTGAATGCCGCCGATACGGAGCAAAGAAATGAGTGATTGGAGCAAGTCCACCTGGCGCAACAAACCTCGGGTACAAATGCCCGACTATACCGACACCGCAGCGCTGAACGCGGTCGAGGGCCAGCTTGCCAATTATCCGCCGCTCGTTTTTGCGGGCGAGGCGCGGCGTCTGAAGGCGCATTTGGCAGCGGCCAGCCGGGGTGAAGCGTTTTTGCTGCAAGGCGGCGATTGTGCCGAGAGCTTTGAGCAGTTCAGCGCCGATGCAATCCGCGACACGTTCAAAGTCATGCTGCAAATGGCGATGGTGCTAACCTATGGCGCCAAGGTGCCGGTGATTAAAGTGGGCCGTATGGCCGGGCAATTCGCAAAGCCGCGAAGTGCGCCGACAGAAGTGGTTGATGGTGTGGAACTGCCCAGCTACCGCGGCGATATCATCAATGAATTGGCCTTCACCCCCGAAGCGCGCATTCCCGATCCGGGCAAGATGCTGCACGCCTACACGCAGGCAGCGGCAACGCTGAATTTGCTGCGCGCGTTCTCCACGGGTGGTTTCGCGGATATGAACCGGGTGCATAGCTGGACGCTTGGCTATACGGATGCCGAAGAAACGCAGCGCTATGCCGAGATCGCCTCGCGCATTCAGGACAGCATTGATTTCATGAACGCTGCGGGGATTTCTGCGGACACCACGCATGAATTTTCTTCGGTCGAGTTCTACACATCACATGAATCCTTGCTTCTGGAATACGAAGAAGCGCTGGCGCGCATCGATTCCACGTCCGGCAAATGGATCGCGGGGTCCGGCCATATGATCTGGATCGGCGACCGCACGCGCCAACCAGATGGCGCGCATGTCGAGTTTGCGCGGGGCGTTCAGAACCCGATTGGTCTGAAATGCGGCCCGACGACCACGGCAGATGATCTCAAAGTGCTGATGAACAAGCTGAACCCCGAAAATGAAGCGGGCCGTCTGACACTGATTGCGCGTTTCGGCGCGGGCAAAGTGGGTGAACATCTGCCGCGCCTTGTAAAAGCGGTGAAGGAAGAAGGGGCAAATGTCGTTTGGTCCTGTGATCCGATGCATGGCAACACGGTCAAGTCGCAATCAGGCTACAAAACGCGGCCGTTCAACTCGGTTCTGCGCGAAGTGCGCGAGTTCTTCTCGATCCATCAAGCCGAAGGCACCGTTCCGGGCGGTGTGCATTTTGAGATGACAGGTCTGGACGTGACCGAATGCACCGGCGGGCTGAAAGAGGTGAAGGACGAGGATCTGTCCGATCGCTATCACACCGCGTGCGATCCGCGCCTAAACGCGTCGCAATCGCTGGAACTGGCCTTCCTTGTGGCCGAAGAGCTTACGAAATTCCGCACCGAAAAATGCAAGAAGGCAGCCGGTTAAGGCTGCCTTCCTGTCAGTCCTGTCAGACTGAACACCGTGGCCTGCTTTAATAAACAGGCCCGGTGACCCTGCCGCGCGAACACACTGGGATGCGCCTGTAAACGCGCGTGTTCGTAAGCCCCCAAGCTTTCGCGACAGGTCTTCCCCACCCTTGCTGCATCTGATGTCCCGCAGCGCGGATTTACCGTTTACTTCACAACCCGCAGATATGGCACGCCATCCAATGGCTGTTCGAAAGTGGCCGATGCTTCCGCCATTCCTTGCGTCTTGTCGGATGCGCGGCGGTTGTGCTCTTGATCACCCGTGCGGCGACCAAAAGGAATGTCTGCTGTGCGCCGATCCATCATATCGTTGTTGCGGCGTCCAAATGTGACTGGGTGCGGCTTGAAATCGAACTCCTTAGAAGAAAAAGCGTCCGGTTTAAGTGGCAGCTTTTCGGTCTTGCGCGGCGCATCTGTACCGTGAATTTGCGCAAGGTTGATCTTGCTCACGGTAAAGCGGCGCGGCGAGCGACCAACTTCACCATCTGTCACGAACCCGCCCAAAATACGGCTGGCATCGCCAAGATCACTGCGAACAGGCATCAAGACCATGCGTGCCTTCATCTCGGGGCGGCCATAGCCCGTTTCTGCGCTCAGTTCTATTGTGGCGACGCAAGGGGTCTCAAACACCTCCTCAAGCGCTTTCCCAAACTCCTCACGGCTATCTGTGGTCAAGAAGGCCGAGATTGGCATCCCGCGCACTTCCATGCCCATCAGATCGCCAAGGTGAGAGCCAGCGACGCGAAGACGCGCCAAACCAGGTGCGATCCGTTCCAGAACAAAGCAATACTCCAAAGCGCCCTTCAGACCGCGTGGATCAATCTCCGAGCGCTGTGGCATCAGACGGGTGCCGCGCAGGGCATTCCAGTATCCTTCGATTTGCGAGAGCGGTGAAAAACGGACGCGGCTATGGATTTCCGTCATGTCCACAACACCTGCATCTGCTTTGTCCCCAGTTTTGTCTTTTGACCAGTCCATGTGTCTCACCCACTTTAGGTTCTGGCCTCTCAAACGTCCAAGCCCACCCGGCTCAAGAGGTCATTTCATCGTTGCTGAAAGATGAATACCATATTGCTGCCTCATTTAGGGCCAAATGTTGACAGAAGGTTAATACGTCTCGAATTTTCGGTGATTTTATTGTGAAAGAGTTTCCACTTTAACGCGTTTTTCAATTGCATTGCCGTCACTTAAGTGGCGAACTTCAAGTGCGCGTGGGATTTTTCCCGCTGGAAGGGCCGGATGCCGGCGCGCTGTCTTGGCTCATTGCGTCTTAGCTTTGCTCATGTCAGTGACACCCATAAATACCGCAGCACGCGCGCTGCGATCTTGCTGAAAGGTTACACCCGATGACAAATTCCATGACCGGCTATGCGGCCCTTTCGGGCGCGATAGAAGGGTATTCTTGGGCGTGGGAGTTGCGATCGGTCAATGGCAAGGGGCTTGATTTGCGCATGCGCGTGCCAGATTGGATTGACGGGCTCGAGGCGGCCTTGCGAGCGCTGATGACAAAGGGGATCGGGCGCGGGAATGTGACGCTTGGTCTGAAAGTGCAGCGCGAAGAAGGTGCCAGCGCATATCGGCTGAATACCGACATGGTCGATCTGGTAATCGGCGCGCTGTTCGACGTTGAAGCACGCGCGATGAATGCAGGGCTGTCGCTGGCGCCCTCGAACGCTGCCGATGTGGTGGCGATGCGCGGTGTCTTTGAACAGGTGGGCGAAGATGGTGAGACGAAAGACCTCAAAGACGCGCTGCTCGCGCAGGTGCCAGAGTTGCTGGCCAGTTTTAATGCCATGCGGGCCGAAGAAGGCGCGGCTTTAAACACGGTGCTTCAAGGACAGTTGGATGAGGTTGAGCGGTTAACAGACGCCGCTGCAACCCTGCGCAAAGCCCGCGAGGCCGAAATGGCCAACAATTTGCGCCGTAATCTGGCGAAGGTAGTCGAAGCCGCTCCCGATATCGACGAGGCGCGCGTGGCGCAAGAACTTGCCATAATCGCCGTCAAATCCGACGTCACCGAAGAGATTGATCGCCTGCGCGCCCATGTCGGCGCGGCCAAGAACCTGCTGGTCGCGCGTGAGCCTGTGGGCCGCAAGCTCGACTTCCTGATGCAGGAGTTTAACCGCGAGGCCAACACGCTGTGCTCCAAGGCGCAGATGAAGGACCTGACCGAAACGGGGCTTGCGCTTAAAGTTCTGATCGATCAGATGCGGGAACAAGTTCAAAACGTGGAGTAACCATGTCTGGAACCCGTCGCGGATTGCTAATTATCCTGTCCTCGCCTTCGGGGGCGGGGAAATCCACCCTTGCCAAGCGCCTGCGCGCTTGGGATCAGGATATTGCCTTTTCCATATCCGCCACCACCCGCGCACCGCGCCCCGGTGAGACGGATGGCAAAGACTACCATTTCGTTTCGGAAGCGGATTTCCGCGATATGGTTTCCAAAGGCGAAATGCTGGAGCATGCCCATGTCTTCGGCAATTTCTATGGCTCACCGCAAGGTCCGGTGCAGAACGCCATTGAACACGGGCAGGACGTTCTGTTCGATATCGACTGGCAAGGCGCGCAGCAAATCGCGAACTCCGCGCTGGCCCCGCATGTGCTGTCGATCTTCCTGCTGCCGCCTTCGATCACCGAGCTTCACCGTCGCCTTGTGAATCGCGCGCAGGACAGCGCGGATGTTGTGGCGAAGCGCATGGACAAAAGCTGGGATGAAATCAGCCATTGGGACGCCTATGATTACGTTCTGGTGAACGATGATCTGGACGAGACAGAACAGCGGCTGCGCACCATCATAAAAGCGACACGGTTGCGGCGTATCCAGCAGCCTACGCTTCTGGAACAGGTGCGGCAGCTGCAAGCGGAGTTTGGGGACTTAAAATAACATGACACTCTATGCTTTGGGCGATCTGCGCCCGGTGTGCGACGCTGACACATGGATCGCGCCAGATGCCAATGTGATCGGCAAAGTGGTGCTAGAGGCGGGCGCATCCGTCTGGTTCGCAAGCACCTTGCGCGGCGACAACGAAGAAATCCGCGTGGGCGCGGGCAGCAATGTGCAGGAAAACTGCGTGTTTCACACCGATCTGGGCTTCCCGCTGACGATTGGCGCAGGCTGCACCATTGGCCACAAGGTCATGCTGCATGGCTGCACCATTGGCCGCAACTCGCTGATCGGAATGGGCGCAACGATCCTGAACGGCGCGAAGATCGGCAACAATTGCCTAATCGGCGCGGGCTCGCTGATCACCGAAGGCAAGGAAATCCCCGACGGCTCGCTCGTGATGGGCGCGCCGGGCAAGGTGGTTCGGGACTTGGACGCGCATGCGATCAAGATGCTCGAAGTCTCCGCCTTGCATTACCAAGAGAATATGCGCCGCTTCCGGGACCAGTTGGAGGCGATCTGATGCCTCATGCTGAGCTACATTACTCGTCCGATATCCGCCTCGACGCACCCGCGCTGCTGCAAGAGATTGAGGACATTATCCTGCGCCACGATGCCGGGGCAGGGCAGACAAAGGGGCGGGCGTATCCCACGGAGCTCTACCTGCACACCCATTTCAAGGCGAGCATTGCTCTGCTGGCCAAACCGCATCGCACTGCGCCGTTCCTTGCGGCGCTTCAGGCCGATCTGCAAGCTGCGATTAAAGCCCACCTTCCGCGCCCGTGCTGGATGAGCATTGATCTGACGCTGAGCGGGCCGGGCTATCATACGGAGCTTTTGGAATGAGCGCCCGCAACGACAAAGGCTCTCTGCTGCGCCCCGAACCTTTACCGCACAGCGCCTCGCACCCGGTGGTTACGCCGCTCTCGCCTTCGGTCGTGTTCGCGTCTGAGACACCTGATATGCTCGATGCGCAGTATGAGGGCGGGCTGCCTGGCTATACCTACAGCCGTGAAGGGCACCCGAACGCCGATGTTGTCGCCAAACGTATCGACCGCATGGAAGGCGCGCCGCATCCCGGTGTGATGACGTCGAGCGGGATGGCAGCGGTATCCGCAGTGCTGATGGGCGTGCTGACGGCGGGCGATCACGTGCTGGGGGGCAATCAGCTTTACGGGCGTTCCTTGCGGATGATGGCCGAGGATTTGCCGCGGCTGGGCATCGCAACGACGCTGGCCGATCCGACAGATGTGGCCGCCTTTGAGGCTGCGATCAGGCCCGAAACCCGGCTTATTCTGCTCGAAGCGGTCTCTAATCCCACGCTGCGCATCGCCGATATGGAAGGCATCGCCGCGCTGGCCAAATCCAAAGGCATCCTGCTTGCGGTGGACAATACGTTCACAACGCCGAGCGCCCTGTCACCTTATGAGTTGGGCGCGGACTTTGTGATCCATTCCGTGACCAAATTGCTGGGCGGTCATTCGGATGTGATGCTGGGCTATGTCTCTGCCGCCGATGCCGACATGGCCGAGCGCCTGCGCGTTTTCACTGTCACCGCGGGCATGACAGCAAGCCCTTGGGATTGCTGGCTGGCGGAGCGGGGGATGCTGTCTTTCGATCTGCGGTTTGAGCGGGCGCAATCCACAGCGGCGCGCCTTGCGGATCATCTGGCAACACTGCCGGGCGTGACGCAGGTGCTTTACCCGGGCCGCGCGGATCACCCGGACCATGCCCGGGCCAAAGCCCTGCTGGGCGAGAATTTCTGCAACATGGTCAGTTTCGCCGTGGACGGGGGCAGGGCGCAGGCCAATGCGCTGGCGCGGGCCGCAACAGGCATCCAATTCGCACCGACTTTGGGCGATGTGGGCACGACCCTCTCACATCCGGCTTCATCGTCTCACCGCGCGCTCACGCCACAGGGGCGGGCCGCATTGGGAATGGGCGAAGGGTTCTTCCGCGTCTCGGTCGGCCTCGAAGATCCGGCAGCGCTGTGCGATGTGTTCAGCCGCGCCGTGGCCGCATCACAGGAGGTGTAGGCAATGGATGCTGCGGGCTTCGTCGCGGCGGTCCCGCTGCCCGCGCTGCTTGTCGACCGGGCCGAGCGGATCATTGCAGCCAATACCGAGGCGCTGACGCTGCTGGGGCAGGGGCTGGTGGGGCGCAACTATGTCACAATGCTGCGCGCACCGACGCTGCTGGACGCGATCGATGCCTGCCTGCGCGACAAACGCGAGCGGGCGGCGCAATACCTTGGCAATGATGGGGCGCAAGAAACCACGTATAAAGTCACTTGCCGCAATATCGACGGCATTGGCACCGCCAATGCAGGTGCAGCGCTAGTCTGTTTCGAAGATGTCACGCATCTTGAACAAGCAGGCCAAATGCGCCGCGATTTCGTCGCCAATGTCAGCCACGAATTGCGCACGCCACTAACCGCTTTGATCGGCTTCATCGAAACCCTGCGCGGCCCGGCGCGTGACGATAGCGCCGCGCGCGAGCGGTTCCTGACGATCATGGAGCACGAAGCGCAACGCATGAACCGGCTTGTCGGCGATCTGCTCTCGCTCAGTCGCGTTGAGGGCGAAGAACGGGTGCGCCCGACCGAAAAGCTGCATCTGACTGACCTGCTGACCTCAACCCTGCACTCGCTCCGCCCGGTCGCGGATGATGCTGGCGTCACGCTAGAGCCAGCCTATGGCGATGTCCCGATTGATATGACGGCCGATCCCGATCAGTTGCGGCAGGTGTTCACCAACCTCATTGAAAACGCAGTGAAATATGGTGGCAGCGGTGGGCGTGTGACGGTCAGCCTGTCTTATCTTCCTCGCGATCCGGCACTGCGCGGACCGTCTGCGCGGGTTCAGGTAAAGGATTACGGTGCGGGAATCGATCCGGTACATCTGCCGCGCCTGACAGAGAGATTCTATCGCGCGGACAGTCACAGAAGCCGCGAATTGGGCGGTACCGGGCTGGGTCTGGCCATTGTGAAGCACATAATCAACCGTCACCGGGGGCGGTTGCGCGTAGAAAGTGAAATGGGGAAAGGTTCTGTTTTTACAG
>CAZPXE010000024.1:0-16970 GCA_964590545.1 uncultured Rhodobacterales bacterium
GAGCAACTGACTTTTAATCAGTGGGTCGCAGGTTCGAATCCTGCAGGGCTCACCACTAATTCCCTTGAATTCTGCCTTACACGTTTGGGTTTGATTTCCCGCGTGTATTCAAGGCTTTTCTGGCCGGGGTGGCGTCTGAGACGGCACAGGCCTCGCCACATCCTCCCAAATCCGGGGGTTGTCTCAGTGTGCAAGTTGGGTCGGTGCGGTTTTGGCGATTTGCCTGATCGGGGCCAATTTACCGGGGATCTCATTCGAACCCGGTAAGTGGCTAGAACGGAAAGGCGATTTCGGGCTCATAGCTGTCAAAGCTGCTTAGGGTTTGGGCGTTGCATTCCGCTTGCCAGCGCGAGCCTGGGACAACTGCTGAAATGCAGGGATAGGCCTTGCGGTAGGTGTTGGTGCGTTCGTTTTCCTCGATCGCGATGGCCAAAAGCCCGGCCACAACGCCACCTTGGCGTTCGACCAGCCGGATTGCCCCGTCCATCGTGCCGCCCGTTTCTACCCATTGATCTGCCAGCAAGACCTTGGTGCCTGCTGCAAAGGCTGGATTGCGCATTTCCATCTGTTGAGTACGGCCAGAGTAGTTGTCAAAGCTGACCTTGTCGGTGTCGACACAAAGCTTTCCCGCTTTGCGGATCGGCAGAAACCCAACGCCGGAGCGGGCCGCAATTGCCGCCCCCAGCACAAAGCCCATCGCGTCAAGGCCGCCGACGACATCGTATTCCACATCTTTCAGATCGGCCATTAGATCATCCAGCAGGTCATTGAAGGCCGCGCCATTGATGTAAATTGAGGTTGGATCAAGCCATGCAAACTTTTCACCCTTCGTATTGGGCGCCATAATATTTAGGTACCAACGGTCGTCGCGCGCGCCTTTGTCGCTCATGTAAAATCTCCTATGCCCATAGTCCGGGTGAGCTGCATCAACCGCGCCAGCTTTTCGGGGTGAATGTCGTAGAAATTATCTGCTTCGTTGATTCCGGTGGCGACCATAAAGCAATCCACATCGCTATAGCGCGCGGCATTTTCAGGGGTGATCCCTGACGCCAACGCCATCGCCTGATCGCCAATAGCATCGCGAAAGGTGTCGATCTTGCCCAGATCCGCCTCTTTCCCAGTTGCGACACCAGAGGTCGTGACGACATCCATGAAATCACAAGCATAACGGGCTGCATCACCATAGAGTTCTGGAGCAACCGCGCGCTGTTTTTTGAAACAGGTGCCGCCGAAATACAGCCCATCCCAACCACTATCCTGATAAACCTGCGCAATTTCGCGGGCCTCAAGGTTTTCGCCATGCTCATCAATACGCGCATCATCAGCCCAGTAGCTGTCAACGCGCACACCTTCTTGCGCAAGTTTGCCCAGCATCGGAAAGGCGTCTTTGCCCGTAACGGCCAGAAAATTAACACCCATCCAAAGCCCGGGGTAAGCCGCACGCACGTCGCGGATAATCGGCAAGAATGTCTCGGGGCCAAAATCGTGATTGATCAAGAAACACCCAGCGGCACCTGCGCTGATCACCTCGCGCACGTTGCGCAATGTGCGGGGGGTGTCGAGCACATGGATCACCGGTAAAACAACCGGCCCGGTGGATTTGAACAGTTTGTGGAATTCAGTGCGGTGCATAGCGTGACGTTAGGCGGAACGTTTTGATTAAGGAAATTTATTATTGCAATCCATGGATTAAGCTTTGAAATTATTCGCCATGCGCACCGTCAACCTGCCAACCGATCTTTTGAGGACCTTCATCACTGTGATTGAGGTCAAAAGCCATACGCGTGCGGCCGACCTTTTAAACCGCTCTCAGCCAGCGGTGAGTTTGCAGATCAAACGCCTAGAGGACCTCGTCGGTTATAAGCTGATCCGGCAAAAGGGCAGGACCATGCATGTCAGCGAACGGGGCGAAGCGCTGGCCATGCACGCAAGGCAGATCCTTCGATTGAACGATATGGCGATGGGTCTTTTTGAGCGCCCTGATGCAGAGACAAACCTGCGGATCGGCCTGCCATTGGACTATGGCGTTCGGATGCTACAGACGGAAGTCACCAACCTGTTGCGGGAAAACCCGAACTTGCGGCTGACGATAAGCTGCGATTTGTCCCAAAACCTGCATGACGCCATTCTGCGCGACGAGTTGGACATTATCGTCGCTCTTTACCAAGACGGCGACCCTCAGTTTCTGGTCCAGAAATGGCGTGAGCAGCCGGTGTGGGTCGGAGCAGAGGATCTTCGGCCAAGTCAATTTGAAGACCTGCCGCTTGTGGCGCACCCGGCGGGCTGTGTGTACCGCCAACGCATGACCGACGCGCTTGGCGCGACCGAACAGACATGGCGGGTGGTTTTTTCAAGCCCTAACATTGACGCTGTTCAAGCCGCGGTGCGCGATGGGCTTGGCTTTTCCTGCCTCACCAGCCCAACCACCCAGCAAGGCATGCGGCACTTGTCGGCCGAAGATGGGTTGCCGCCGCTTGAAGCCCTGCGCATCGGTTTATTTTATCGCCAGACCCGATTGGGAAGTTGGGGAAATTTGGTGGCAGAGCGGCTGACGCAAACCATCGAAACGGTGTTGTCTCAGGAGGCATCGCAAGTCGCCTGACATAACGGATCTTTATGCATCCATATCACCCATTAATTTCCTATGGGCCAAGTTTCTGAGTAACCTTTTATCAAAGGCATAAAGCCGACGTCGCGGGCAATTTCCGGGCGTTCATAAAGGCCAATCAACAGCGGAGTGTGAGCCATGACAAAAGACCAGAAAAGCAATCAAAAGCATTACCTTAGACGTGATGTCCTGCGGATGGGTGGCGGTGTTGCTTTGTCCGCCCCATTCGTCGGCCGTGCATGGGCGCAGACGACTGAAATCAACATGCTGGCCTGGTATGGGCATGGCGAGCCGGACATTGTTGGAGCCTTTGAAGAGGCCAATAACGTTAAGTTTGTGCCTAAGTATTATGCAGGTGGGGACAATATGTTGGCACTCATCGCGCAATCGCCTCCGGGGACTTATGACATTATCCTGTCAGATGCGGAGTTTGTGCAGCAGCTAAACTTGGCTGGGTACATCGAAGAATTGGATGCCAATGACTATCCGTTCGATGACATGTTGCACGAGGACTTCACCAAGTTCCCCGGCCATTGGAGCGGCGATACACTGTTCTCTATGATGGTGCGTTGCGGCCATCTTGGCGTGTCTTACAACACCACCGCCATGAGCGCGGAAGAAGCTTCAAGCTACAACGGTTTTTGGAAGCCTGAATTGGCGGGCAAAGTCGGCCACTTTGACTGGCATCTGCCGAACCTCGGGATGATGAGCCTGCTGAATGGCAATGGTGCGGGGCTTTGGGATCTATCCGAGGATCAATGGGCCGCCGTGCAAGAAAAGACCATGAGCCTGCGCCCGCAAGCCGGGGGCTTCTTTGATTACGGCGGTACGTTCAACGGCATGAAGAACGGCGAAATGCTGGCCATGTGCGGCATCGGCGATTGGATCACGGGTGCCTTGGAACGCGACGGCGCGCCTGTTGCATCCGTAATCCCGAAGGAGGGCGGCATTCAGTGGACCGAAAGCTATTGCATCGGCAAAGGCTCGGAAAAAGCCGATATCGTCAAAAGCTTTATCCAGTACATGCTGTCTGCGGAAGGTCAGACAAAATCCGCCCAAATGCTCGCCTATCCTGGCTTTGCGATCACGAAGGCTGGCCGTGCAATGCTGCAAGAGGTTGATCCGAAGGAAGCGATGCGCAGTCACCAGATGGACGGGATGGTAAACGAGCCGATCGCCTTGATTGATGGTGGCCGCATTCATTACCGCGACATCCCGCAGCAACAGTCGCTGGAAGACTGGAACGACTTCTGGTCTGAGTACAAAAACGCCTAGTCAGGCTAATGTTGCGCGGCCTATTTTGGCCGCGTGACGTCAAGCAGGGACGACGGGTTTGAAAACACCGCGGAAATTTGATGCCTATGCGCTGACATGGCGGCTGCCCATCATCCTGTGGCAGCTGCTTTTCTTTGTGGGTCCGGTCGTCTTCATGATCGTGATCTCGTTTTTCGTCGTCAAAAACTATCGCATGACCGAAGCGTTCGAGTTCGTGAACTGGGAGCGCATGCTGACCCGTGGCTATTTCTGGGACAGCTATTGGTACACGCTTTTCATTGCCGCGCTAAGTGCAACCGTTGCCATGCTGGTTGCTTTTCCAGCCGCTTGGGCGCTGGCTTTTCGCGCGTCAGAAGCGCAGCGCCGTTGGGCGGTGTTTCTGCTTATTATCCCATTTTTTACGTCCTACCTTGTGCGGACATTTTCCTGGTACGTGATCCTCGCGGAAAGTGGCGTTTTAAACGCTTTGCTGGGCTATGTCGGCCTTGGTCCATTCAAGATGTTAAATACCCACTTTGGCACAACCATCGGGTACTTAACGCTTACGCTGCCCTTGGCGGTTATCTTGCAAACGGTCACAATGGCGAACATCGACAAGACCTTGGTGGAAGCGGCGCGCAATCTGGGCTGCAAGCCGCTGGCGACAATCTGGCGGGTTGTGCTGCCGCTATCCAAAACAGGCTTCATAGTCGCTGCACTGTTTTGTTTCATTCTGGCCTTTGGCGATTTCGTGGCACCGTTTTACTTGGGTGGATCACAAGAGCCGACCCTGCCAATCTTGATCCTTGATACAACCAAATCCGGCCAGCAATGGCCACGCGCAGCGGTCGTTGCGATCGTAATGATGGCCACGCTTTTCACCGTCGCGTTTACGGCCATCGCACTGGCCTATCGCAAACCAAAAGGCGCTAAGTCATGAAGGGGCGCGGATTGAATATCGCGCTTGGCCTTTATGTCGGGCTGATCTTTACCTTCGTCTTTGCCCCGATCATCTTCAGCCTGATCTTTTCCTTCAATTCGCAGCGTTTCCCAACGATCCCGCTGGGCGAATTTTCGACTGAGTGGTATGTGAAGATCTTCAATGACGAGGACGTCTGGAAGGCGGTGCGCAACTCCGTCATCGTTTCAACGAGCACGGCGGTATTGGCCACGATACTTGGCTTTTGCACCGCATACAGTGATTTTCGTTATAACTTCAGGTTCAAGGGCCCCTATCTTGCTTTGATCCTGCTGCCTCCGACAATCCCATTGATCATCATGGCCCTTGCGATGCTGGCGTGGTTGTCCCGCATTGGCATGTCCGGTCAGCTTTGGTCGATAATCCTTGCGCATTCCGTCCTGACGGCGCCCTTTGCCATGGCGATCATTCGGCTACGGCTACACCAGATGGATCCCGATCTTGAAGCTGCCGCCTGGAACCTTGGCGGCACCGAATGGCAGACAATGCGCCACGTGATCGTCCCGTTCTGCGCTCCGGCTATCGTTTCCGCGCTTTGCCTAACCGCCGCGGTATCCTTCGATGAATTTGCCGTCGCGTGGTTCGTTTCGGGGCTGAATAAAACCGTGCCAATCGTGATCCTTGAAATCGTGCAGGGGAATATCGATCCAACGGTCAATGCCATTGGAACCTTCGTGTTCCTTACCTCAATGACGCTTGTCATCCTCGCGCAGCTGATCTTCATCAGCCGCCAAATCAAGAGCCATTCCTAACATGACAGCTCCTCTCGTTACCTTCCGCAATGTTCAAAAGCGTTTCGACGATTTCGTCGCTGTGCGGGACATGACACTGGACATTCATAAAGGGGAATTCCTTGCGATCATGGGCTCGTCCGGGTGCGGCAAGACCACCACCTTGCGGATGCTAGCCGGGCTGGACACGCCGAGCGCAGGTGAAATCCGGATTGGTGGCCGTTTGATGAATGACGTCAAACCGCACGAGCGTGATACGCCGCTGGTCTGGCAATCTTTGGCTTTGTTTCCGTTTCTGACAGCACGCGAAAACGTTGAATTTGGCCTAAAGATGCGGGGCGTCGGCGCGGACGAGCGCAAAAGCCGCGCCTTGGATTGGTTGGATCGGATGCAAATCAGCGAATTCGCCGAGCGCAATGTCGCCACGCTTTCGGGCGGTCAAAAGCAACGTGTGGCCTTGGCGCGCAGCCTCGTGATGGAACCACAAATGCTGCTTCTGGACGAACCGCTGTCTGCGCTTGATGCAAATCTGGTGATCCGGATGCAAGGTGTCTTGATCCGATTGCAAAAGGAACTGGGCATCACGTTTGTCTATGTTACCCATTCGCAGTCCGAAGCCTTTGCTATGGCAGATCGCGTGGTCATTATGAGCCAAGGAGATATAGCGCAGATCGGATCTCCTAAGGACATCTATCGTGCGCCTGCAAACCGTTTCGTGGCCGAGTTTGTGGGCCGCAACAACATCCTGTCGGGGAAGGTGTTAGAGACGTCAAACACCACCACCAAGGTAAGTACTCCGCAAGGCGCGTTTATTGCGCGCACGCCGGCAAACGTTCCTCACCCAGACACAGAGGTGAGCTTTACGGTTTCAGCCGACTTAGTAACGCTGTCGATGCAGGAGCCAAAGGAAGAGAACAAAGCGAAGGCGACTTTGATCTCGGAGGAATTCATTGGATCTGTTGTGACGGTATTCCTCGAAGGGTCCGCAGGACAGGAATACAAAGTGCAAATGCAGGAACGCGCGTTGGCCGCATTGGATCTTGCGCCCGGCCGCGACGTTTGGCTGTCATGGGATGCACAGAACGCCAACATTTTGGAGGGTGATCTATGATCCGAAATCCGATCCCTTGGCCAAACGGTGCGAAATGCGCGGTTGCAATCACATTTGATATGGATGCGGATAGTTTGATCCACATCGCGCGCCCAAATGACAGCCACAAACGGCTCTATCCGATTTCTATGGGGCGCTATGGGCCCAATGTGGCCCTGCCTCGCATTTTGGACACCTATGAACGGTTTGGGCTAAAGCAGTCTTTCTTTATTCCTGGGTGGTGCCTGGAGCAGTATCCGCAAACCGTGGAAATGATCTTGAAAGGCGGCCATGAGATTGGCCACCATGGCTGGATCCACGAAGATCCGATCACGACATATGGCAATCAACGCGAACCTTTTGAACGCGCGATTGAAGCTCATAAACGCATCTGCGGAAGGGCCCCGGAGGGCTATCGCGCCCCGGTCTATAACATCACCGATGAGGTGATTGATCTGATGCTGGAACATGGGATGCGCTATGATAGCTCGCTCATGGGCGATGACATTCCCCATGTTTTGCGATCCCCCAAAGGCCAGCTATATGAGATGCCCGTCCACTGGGGCACCGACGACTGGCCCCCTTTCGCGCATTACGAAGAAATCGGATATATGATGCCGGTCAAATCCCCGTCGGACGGGCTTGCCGCCTTCTGGGAAGAGTTTGATGCGCAATACGACGCGGGCGGGTTCTTCATGTTGATTGTTCATCCGTTCCTTACGGGGCGATTGGCCCGCTGGAAACTTGTGGAAAACTGGATTGCCAAGACTTTGGACACACGAGACGTCTGGTTCACCACATTGGGCGGTATCGCAGACCACATGGACATGCTGGTTGCCAGTGGAACATGGTCACCCAGCATTGAAACGCTGCCTTTCTTCGAAGCACCACCATCACAACAATAGGGTCCGAAAATGATGACAGAGGATGACAAGCGATTGTTGCGCGTCGCCTATGACGAGGCGAAAGCAGGCTTTGACGAAGGCGGCTGCCCGATCGGCTCGGTCCTGGCCCGCAACGGTGAACTCGTGAGCCGGGGCCGCAATCAGCGTGTGCAAGGCGGAGACCCAATTGCCCACGGTGAGATGGACGCTTTGCGCAAAGCAGGTCGGCAAAAAACCTATCGTGACACCGTGCTCTATACGTCGTTGAGCCCGTGCATGATGTGCTCTGGAACAATCATCCAGTTCGGAATTCCGCGCGTCGTCATTGGGGACACAACCAACTTTGGCGGTAACGAAGACTTCCTGCGCTCTCGCGGGGTCGAAGTTGTGATTGCAGAAGACCCAGACTGTGTCGCCCTCATGAAACGATTTATCGAGGAAAAGCCCGAACTTTGGGCAGAGGATATTGCCGACTGAGCGATCCGTTCGTTCGCAGCGTTCGTGAATTTGATCTATCGCGTTCTGCGGGCGTGCCGAGCTTTGTGCGCCTGACCCTAAGAATCCGGGGCTACCCCAGAGCAATCGGGTGATGTATCTGTTTCACTATGCTGCGGCGGTGCAGTGTAAATGTGTTGCAAGCCGCAATACCTGAAATGGCAGGCAAAAAGGCTCCTTTGTCGTGACCGATCATTTTGCCCTGACACAAGCGATTGAGCAGGTTCTTCCGACGGGAGCGGTCTGTGCGGTGTCGGCTGTTGGAACGGTGGACACTTCTCCTTTTGCGGAAGAGCAGGCGGCCGTGGCGCGCGCGATTTCGAAGCGCCGGCGCGAATTTTGTGCTGGTCGGATGGCGGCGCGGCGGGCTTTGGAACGTCTCGGCCGTTCCGCCCAAGCGATACCTGTGGGGCCGGACCGGGCGCCAATTTGGCCGGGCGGGGTTGTCGGGGCAATCACCCACACCGATCACGTGGCTGCTGCTGTGGTGGCTCCGGCCGGGCTGGGCGGGATCGGTATTGATTGCGAGCTGAACGGGCGTGTGACACCGGACTTGGCGTCACGCGTGTCGTCCGGGTCCGATGAGCAGGTTGCTGAGACAGATGCGATCCTTGCGCAAAGAGGCATCAGCGCGGACACGGTCCGGTTTTCTGCCAAGGAATCAGGGTTCAAAGCATACCACCCCGCAACCAAGCATTTTCTGGATTTTACCGAGGTGCAGTGCAGGTTCGCGCCGATAGATGATCCCACACGGCTGTCGGGTGCATTTGAACTGGTGATACGGCCGCAAGACGCGCCGCCATTGGCCGGAAGTCGCCGCATTCCGGGCGCGTTCATCTTGCTGGACACTCTGGTGATTACGGTAGCATGGGCCGCACAGCCGCATCACAGACCTTCGGGCTGATATACGCACAACGGCGCCGTTCGAACGCCTTGCACGGCGTCATTTTCCCCGCCTGATTTCTTAGCCTTATCAATATTTTCGCCATGTTTGTGGTGAATTATTGGTGTAAGGTCGTGTCGGTGAGTAAAGGGGTAGAAATGTTAAATCTAGTGAAGCGGATGGCGCGCAAGGGAATGCAGTTGATTTTCCTTGGTTGGCAAGAAGTTTACGAGACCGCCTATGCGTGTTTGAAGTTTCCCGTAGTTATTGTTTTGCTGCGCGGTCCGCTGAAAGGCCGCGGCGATCAAGAAGTCGTCACATTTCTATATGTGGGACGCGACGCCAACCTTTTTCACTTCAAAAACAAGTACTTTAAAGAGGTGGACACTGTTTTGTCGCGCCGCGCCAATTTGCTGACCTATCGCTCTTACATGGCGGCGGTTGTGGATGATGCAGATGTGGTTTTTGTGGATATCGGATATCCGTACCATGGTCGCTTTTTGAAGACGGGGGAATATCTTGAGATTCCCGATTGGATTTTCCTAAGCGCCCCAATCGCCGAGACGTGGGATGACACGGTCCAGAATTTTCGCAAGACGATGCGGAAGAACATCCGGCGTTTGATCCGGAAGAACAATTATCGCTACGAAGTTGAGACTGGCCAAGAGGCGGCAACCGAGTTTTATTACGATTACTATCGCAAGTTCATCAACGCCCGTTACAGCACAGAGACGGTGATGACACCGCTGACCGAGATCAAGCATCGGATGCAGAAGGGTGTTATTCTGAAAGTCATTGGCAATGATGGACCCGTGGCGGCGGGTGTCTATTTCCCGATGGATGAAGAGTTTTGTTTGCTGGCAAGCGGTATGCCAGAGGCTTTGGTGGATAACCCGCCCGAGGCGGCGGTTTCAGCGCTGTATTACTTCAGCATGCAATATGCTTTTGATCACGGGTACAAGGCTGCGAACTTTCTTGGCACGCGCGGATTTCCGGATGACGGCTTGTTCCAGTTCAAGCGCAAATGGGGCGCGGTTGTGAAGGATGATTTCAGCGTCGATTCCATTCTGTTCAGACCTGCAAACACGAAGGGTGCGGCACAGTTTTGCGCGCGATTCCCGATGATTGCGCGCCGCGGCGAAGCGCTTGAGCTGGTGATGTGCAGCACGGCTCCCGAGCTGAATGCGGATGGTGTCAGCCGAATGGTGGCGGACACCCATTGCGGCGGGCTCGATACGGTGCGGGTGGTTCACGTGAGCGATCAGCCTACCGAGATTGTGCTAGGCAGCGACGCTCCCAAGGTCGAGGTGAGGCCGACCCCCGTGGCCGATTTCGCAACATCGCTTGTGGGACTGTCATAGCTGCCGAGGGCGACTGTTAGCGGGAACTTGTCCGCACGACGCGCAGGGCAAGGCCAACAGCCAATGCGCCGAGGGCGACGATGAAGATCAGGGCATAGGACCCCACGAAGCCCGTCACCAGAATGGTGAACGATCCGACGGACAGGACCGTGAACTCCCACAAGCCAATGGCCTGTGCTTGCAGCGAGACGGGCATGCGTTCTTGCAGACTGGTGATCATGAACGTGCCCGCTGCGGCGGCGGCGCCAGAGGTGGCACCCGTGGCGATGCAAAAGCCGGTGATGCCGGAGATTGCCGCAGAGACGATCAGAAAGGCCAAAAGGATCAGGGATATCGCCAGAAGGGCAGGGGCGAGGCGAATATGCGCATAGGTTCTTTCGGCAATCAGACTGGCGCTGATCCCGGTGATAACAGCCAGCAAAAGGGCCCATGATAGCACCGAGGCGGGCAACCCTGCGGCCGACACCGCAATGGGAAGGGCCACTTCGATACAGGCCTGCGCGGTCGCGATAATCGCGGCGGCTACCAGCACCGTCGAGAGATTGACGTTTGGCCCATCAAGCTTGCGCAACACAGAGCGTGAGAGCTCTTTGACCTGTTCAAAGACCGGGAGCGGCGAGGGTACGCCCATCCGGTCGCGCGGGAAGGCAACCCAGGTGAAACCGGTACTGACCAGCACGAACAAAACTCCAAGCGCCACCGCAGGAGGCGGGCCAATCAGATCCCACAGCACACCCGCGGCCCAAAGCCCCAGCAATTGGCCCGTTACCATGACGATGCCGTTGATGGCGTGGAATGTTTCAAGCCGCCGGTTGGCGAGCTTTGCGATGGCCGGAACCCGCGAGATATCGGCGGAGACCGAAGGTGCCATAGCCCCATAGATGGCAATGGCCAAGATCCCCAGAATGGTCAATGTCATCAAATCCGTGGCGAGCAGGGCAAAGCAGATGAACGCGCCACAGGTTGCAATCAGCTTGGACGCGAGCAAAAGCTTGCGCGCGCCGAAGCGGTCCACGGCAACGCCGGTCAACAGCACACCGACATTGAGCGGCAAGAAAATGCACAATACCAGCATGCTGACCGTCGGACCCGAAACGCCGTGTTCGAGCACCCACCACACCATCGTCAAATGCACCAGCGATCCGGCGATGGCCCCAAAGAAATCGCCCGCCAGAATCGACGCAAGCACGGCATCGCCAGAGCGTAACCCCAAGGTGCGGCGTTGGGATTGCGCGTTGCTCCTCATGCGCTGCGCAGGCCTTTTGCAATGGCGTCAGCCAAGGCGTGGGGTTGTTCGAAGGCAATCGCGTGGCCCGCCTTTGGCACTGTCAGATTGCCCGCCGGTTTGCGCAGGCGTTGGGACATTTTCAGTGCGGTGGCGGCGTCGAGTGCCGAAGAAAAGGCCCCACGGATAATGGTGCCGGGGCAGCCCAAAGCCTCAAGTGCGGCCCAGCCATTGACCTCGTTCGGACCATCCAAAAGCCGTTTGATTTCAGGATCGAGGCGAAGTCGCGGGCCAAGGCTTTCGTCAGACGTGCCAGCTTCGACAAGATTGGGAACGATTTCATTCAGAACGTCTCGGTCGGACAGGGGCAGGCTTGCGCCAATCTTCTGAATGAAGCTGCGCATGTTTGATGCGCCCGCGGCAAGCATCTGCAGATGCCGTTCGATTGTGGCATCAAGTTCTTCGCGCTCGATGGCGTCGGGGCTGACATCAACAATCACCACATGGCCGGGTTGGACATATCCTGCGTAGGCCGCTTCCAGCGCGACACGCCCCCCCATCGAATGGCCGATGAGGATAGGGTTTCGAATCCCTTCAAACGCAAGCGCGTTCGCCAGCCATTTCGCCATGTTGTTGATAGAATAAGCGTTGGCGGGCAGAAATTCTGACCCGCCATGGCCCGGAAAATCCAGCGCAATGGCGGTCATCGGCCCGTTCGGCCATGCGTTGACCACGGGCCGCCACACATCTGCGCCGTCACCAAGCCCATGCAAGAACACAAGCACCTGTCCGGGAAACGGCGAGCCGCGCCAGCGCAGCTTGCGCGTGCCGCCTTCTACCAGAGTGTCTGGCGAAATTCTGGACATGATACCTGTCATATCAGGCGCGCTGGCTCTTTGGCGTCATGTCCGTCCAATTTTCTTCGACATAGGCTTCGCACACTTCCTGCGTACCGCTCGGCCCGACCTGGGTCCAGCCTTCGGGAATATCGCTAAGCTCGGGCCAGATCGCGTATTGCTCTTCGTCGTTGATCAAAACGATGTATGTAAGATCGTCATTATCCATCATGTCATCCTATCGGGTTAGTCTTTCTTTCGGGTTGCCAGCCAGCGGATTGTTGGTGCCAAGCTGTCTTGTGGCGTCAGTTTGGGCCGGTCGGCGATGGGCGCAGGCAGGTCGGGCGGTGCGTGCCGCGCAAGCATGCTGCCCGCTTCTTCGACCGGGATCATTTCATTCGGAATGCCTTCCAAGTCGCGGAACTGACCGCGTAGGCGCGGTAACAGCCAGTTGGAAGGGTGTTCCGGCTGCGATTCAAGCACCTCGATCGCGCGCGCCAGCCATTCTCTGGCAGGGAGAACTTCGACATCCATCGCCTCGGCCATTACATCGCAAGGCACGGCGCCATGTTCAAAGACATGGCCAATCCCATGGGGCATCTCGGTGCTTGCCATATCGAGGATCAGGGTCGATGCCCGGTTCACGTTGATCCAAGGCAGTCCAAAGGACGACATCGCATTGGGTACGGCCTTGGTGTCCATGAACAGAAGCGTATAGCTCTGCCCGATATCGTAGTTGGCATAATACCCGGTCTCAGAGTCCCCGATGATCAATCCGGGCCGCAGGATCGTGCTGGTGTACCCTTTTGCACGCGCTTTGATCAGGATGCGCTCAGCGGCCCATTTCGACAGGTGGTAGCCGCTATCGTCCGCAGGGGTCATCACCTCGGGGTCAAAACCGTCGCGCAGCTCGTCAATGCCAACCTCTAGCGTTGCAAGGGTTGAAACAAAGAACATCGTCTTTGGTCGCTCTTCGGACATGATGCGGAGCAAGTCGAAGATCGGCATTGTGTTTGCGTTCCGCAGGCGGGAATAGGGTTTGATCGCATGCACTTCCGCCCCGTTGTGAACAATCACGTCGACCTCGCGCGCGATGCGGTCCCGATCTTCGGTATTCAGCCCCAGATCCGGCTTGGACAGCTCGCCCAATGCGACGCTGACCCGTGCTGTTTCGTCCGCCGTCAGGACGGTGCCCGGTATGCTGTCCACAGCGGACAGGATGCGGTTTTTGGCGCTATCCGGTGCGCTGCCTCTGGTGTGGCAGATGATATGTGCGGTGGTGCGAGAGAGGAGATCGCGCAGCAAATACCGCCCCAAAAAGCCCGTCGCGCCGGTCAGCAGGATGGTGTCTGCGTCCTTGAGGGAAAGCCCGGTGCCGTCTGGCGCGTCGGGCAGGTCGTCCACGCGGGCAATATCGCTTTGCGCTTGGTCAACCTCGGCCTCTGCCTCGGTGCCATTTTGTAGAGCGTCCAGATTCACGGCCAGATCGGCGATTGTGTTTGCTTCGAACACGGCTTTGAGCGGGACGTTCAGGCCGCTTTCCGCTTCGAGCCGTCCCACCAGTTGCACCGCAAGAAGCGAGTTGCCACCGAGTGCGAAGAATCCATCGTTGCGCCCAATCCGTTCGGGCGGCGTGGTGTCCGCTCCGGCAGCCTCGGCCAGCACTTTGGCGATCTGGTCGACAATCAGTTCCTCCATGGGACCGTCTGGGGCGACATATTCCGCCTGTACCAATTCGGTTGCGACAGCAGGCAGGGCCTTTCGGTCGATCTTCCCGGATGGGGTCAGGGGCAGGTGGCTAAGCCGCGCGAAGAATTGCGGGATCATATGTTCGGGCAGGACCGAGGCCATAGCTGCGCGGATTTCGGCGGGGTTGAGCGGTGCGAAATCGAGCACGTCCGGCGTACGCTTGGTCGCGCCCGAAGCGCTGCCCGTCGTCAGATAGGCGACCAGACGGTTCTGTCCGCTTGCGTCCTTTTGCGCGGCGACGGCGGCGGCGGCCACGTCGGGCAATGCGGCAAGGGCGGTTTCAATCTCGGATAGTTCCACGCGCATGCCACGAATTTTGACCTGAGCATCGATCCGTCCGAGGAATTCCAGCCGCCCGTCAGCACGCCAGCGCACCAGATCACCGGTGCGATAGGCCCTAGCGCCGGCATCGAAGGGATCAGGAATGAACAGCTCTGCCGTTTGTGCGGGGCGTCCAACATAGCCGTCGGCCACCTGCGGCCCGGCTAGCACCAACTCGCCCGCGACGCCCTGCGGCACCGGTTCAAGGCGCGCATCGAGCACATAGGCCCGCAGCCCGGCCAGAGGTTTGCCAATCGGGATCGCGCCGCCGCTGTCAATATCGGCTTGGGTTGCGCGCCCTTGCACGGCAACGGCGGTGACTTCGGTTGGGCCATAAGCGTTGACAACCTCGGCCCCGTTTTCACCCAGCATCGCTGCAAGATCGGCATCCATCGCCTCGCCGCCTGCCTCTGCGCGCATGCTCGCCGACGGTCTCCAGCCATCGGCCATAGTGGCGCGCCAGACGGTCGGCGTGAGTTGCAGCCACGTGCCGCCTTGGGTCTCGACCAGGGTTTCGAAATAGCCGGGCTGAAGCAGGTTGCGGGGTTCCGCCAGCACCAGTCGCGCCCCGGAGGCCAGCGTGAGAGCCACGTCGCGCACGAAGGCGTCAAAGGTGCTTTCAAACCCGCTGATCAGGCAATCCTGTTCGGTCATCGGCCTGTCCGCTGCAATAGCCGCGTGCAGATGGGCAAGCGCCGGATGTCCGACGGCAACGCCTTTGGGTTTGCCGGTGGAGCCGGAGGTGAAGATGACGTAGGCCAGATGTCCGCACGCTGGTGTCGGTGCTTGTTCGCTCACTTGGCCGCAATGGATTTTCGGCACTGCAAGCTCGGAAAGCGTCGGCGCGGTTACCTCATCGACGACCAATGCGGCGGCGCGCGATTGTTCCAACATGTACTTCTGGCGTTCGGTCGGATCGTTGTCATTGATCGGCACAAAGGCGGCTCCTATGCGCCAAGCTGCCAGCATCGCGGCGGGCAAATCCGGACCGCGCGACAGGCATATGCCAATCACATCGCCTTGTCCTGCGCCCGCCGCCTGCAAGGCGGCCGCAATATGATCAGCACGCGCGCGCAAGGCACCATAGCTGAGCCATGCGCCGTCCGGGCCCAGAACGGCGGGTGCCTCTGAGGGCAGAGCGGCAATCAAATCGGGTATCAGTGCCACATCCTTCAATGCCGCGCTGGCTTGGAAGGCGTCGATGCTTCGCTGCGCCGACTTTGACATCACCGGCAAAGCGCAAAGGCGTGTTTCGGGGTTGTGGGTCCCTGCGGTAAGGTATGTGATAAAGCCGTCCAGCAGCCGCTGCGCCGTGTCCACGTCGAAAAGGGCCGTGGGGAAGGTTAGGATCCCTTCCAAACCTTCCGGCGTTTCCGCAAATTCGAACGCCATGTCGAATTGCGCACCTTTGTCCTCCATCCGGTCGAGGAAATAGTCGACGCTAAGATCGCCAAGATCAAGAACCTCGGACGCGCGCGGTACGTTTTGCAGGATCATCATCACCTGAACAAGCGGCGCATGTGCCATCGAGCGGACTGGGCGGAGCGCATCAATTACCGCGTCGAAGGGCACAAGCTGGTGTTCGAATGCGTCCAGCGTCACGTCCCGCGCGTGACGTATCTGCGCAGTCAGCGGCGTATTTGGGATAACGGTGTGCCGCAGGGCAACGGTATTGATGAAGAAGCCCACCATGGGCTCAAGCTCGGCGATCGGACGTCCAGCGAGCGCCGTTCCGATCACCACATCCTCACCAGCGCCCAGCCGCATCAAATAGCCGGACAAAGCGGCCTGAAGCGCCATGAAGAGGCTGGCATTCTCGGCCCGTGCCACAGCCCTTAGCTGGTCCAGCACCTCTATCGGTAGATCGGCGCGGACGGATTTGCCGCGATAATTCATGACGTCGGGGCGCGGGTGGTCCGTCGGCAAGGTAATGGCCTCTGGCGCGCCGTCCAAGCGCGCGCGCCACCAGTCGAGCTCCTTCGTAAATAGCTCTTCGCTGAAAAGCTGTCGTTGCCACGCCGCATAGTCACCGAACTGGAAGGGTAAAGTCGCGATCTGCGGCGCGCTGCCCTGCGCTTGTGCTCGATACAGCTCGGCCAATTCGTTGAATAGCAGGGATACAGACCATCCATCCAGAATGGAATGATGCCCACCAACAGCTAACACATGTGTATCATGGCCGATATCAATCAGCAGGGCCCGGAAAAGTGGGCCACGTGATAGATCGTAGGGCGCGTTCAGGAAGTCCTGCACCAGGTTTTCCGGGTCTTCCGCGCTGTTCAAGCGCTGCAGGCCAAATCCAAGCGATTTAGCATCTGCTGCCACATCCACGACGGCGGCACCATTTCCTGCGTCTACAAAGCGGCTGCGCAAGCTGTCGTGCCTGTCCACCAAAACGTCAAAGGCGCGGCCCAACGCCTCAGCATCCAGCGCGCCTGTCAAACGCAAGGCCCCGTCGATCCGATAGACCGCGCTGGCCGCAGGGTCCAATTGGTCCAGAAACCACAATCGTTCCTGTGCGTATGAGAGTTGGATTGGTTTTGAGCGGTCTGTT
>CAZPXE010000025.1:0-1784 GCA_964590545.1 uncultured Rhodobacterales bacterium
TGCATCAGATCCGCCAGCGGCATCAGTTGCAGCGAGCGTTTGCGGATCAGGTGCAGCACAGCACGCCGGGCCGAGCGGGGGCCCAAGCCCGGCAGTTTGGCCATCATTTCGATCAGTGCGTCGATGTCTTTGGTGCTGCTCACTCGGCGGCCTCTCGGGGCAAGGGGATGCGGGTCACCACATAGCCCCGCCGCCGCAACAGGTCCACCATCCCATCCGGTCCGGGCAGGTGCCAACTGCCGATGGCGATGAACAGCCCGCCTTGATGCAAGGCGGTTTCGGCAGAATCAGCAAAGGTCATGTTGCGTTCAGCCAACAGAAACCCATCGGCGCGTGCCAGAATTTCGGCGCCCCGCGCGTCACCAAATTCCTTCCGCACAAGTGCTGATTCAAGCGCCCGGCCCAAACCAACCCGCCCTTCCAGACTGATCGCCGCCCAAGTTTGTGCCTGGGCTTGCGTCAAACCCGGGGTCAGCGTCATGCCGTAAAGACTTAGCATGTCAAACGTCAGCGCCCGGTTTTTCGGATCGCCCAGTTTCTGTTTGAAGGCGTCCTCGGCCTCAAGCCCCAGAATGTCGGCGCCTGCCATGATGCCAAGCATCTGGATAAACGAGTCCTGAATTTGAAGCACATTCTGCGCGAAGTCGTTGCACGGATCGCCCAACACAACTTCGGCCAAAATTTCGGGCCTAATGTACAGATAACTCCCCTGACCCCAGCCAATTGCCGTCAGGCGCGCATCAATTGCGTTGGCGATGTTGGGTTTCAGGATTTGATCCAGTTTGTTGGTGACAAATGGATTGGTTTCGGACCCGGGCAGGCTGACGTCATATTGGGTCAACAGTTCCGTGACCGCCGCGCGCGATCGCAACACCGGATCATATTCAAGTGCGACAGTTTGGGATCGCATAATTTGCGCAACGACCGGTTCGGGCAAGCGCAGGTATTGCGGTCGGTTGCTGTGGTATGTGCCCCACATGTACGACGCGGCACCATTGGGCGCAGTGATCTGCCAAAACCGCCCTGTGCCATTAGTGATTTTGGCCGCATCGGCTTGGACGCGCTTGATATCAAGCGTGTCGAATGCTGTCAGATCGAATTTTGGGTCCGCGTGGCACAGGTCATACGTGAACCAGTCCTGCGCCGCAGCTAGGCCCGCGCAGAACACATAGACACACCAAATCAGGGCAATGCGGATCAGAATGGCAGCTTCATGTCCTTGGGAAGCCCCATGGCTTCGGACATTTTGCCCATTTCGTCCTGCGCCTTTTCGGCGGCTTTGGCTTGGGCGTCTTTGATCGCGGCGAGGATCAGGTCTTCGACCACTTCCTTGTCGTCGCCATTGAAGATCGACGGGTCGATGTCGAGCGCTTTCAGATCGCCCTTGGCCGAGGCTGTGGCTTTGACAAGCCCCGCGCCGCTTTCACCCACGACCATGACGTTGTGCAGATCGTCCTGCATCTGCGCCATCTTGGTCTGCATTTCCTGGGCTTTCTTCATCATCCCGGCCATATCGCCGAGCCCGCCTAGTCCTTTGAGCATCAGGTGTCTCCGTCTGGTTTGGCCTTTTTGGGGGCCGTGTACAGGATTGTTCCCCCACATATCGCAGCGACGAGGGCAATGAACAAGGTCGGCGGGCCGGCGCAGCCTTCAAGGGCGGCTGTTTTCTGTAGCCCCGTGGGGTCGGCCATGGTGACCATGGTGATGAGGAGGGTCCACAGCACGACCACGATCAGCGCACCCCATTGGTGCCGGAAGCGCACGGCGAGTGCGGTCGCGACGAG
>CAZPXE010000025.1:1884-16895 GCA_964590545.1 uncultured Rhodobacterales bacterium
GGCTCAATCGTCTTCGAAGGGGTCCCATTCGTCTTCCACTTCTTCGAGGGCATCTAGTTCCGCGTCATGGGCCAGGTCTTGGGCAGAGCGGACGGCGGTGATGCGCGCTTTGGGGAATTGGGCGAGGATTTCTTGCACCAGCGGGTGCGCTTCGGCCTCAGTGCGTTGGGCGTTTTCGGCGGCGTCGCGGGTCTCGGCAATGGTGTCGGCGTCGCAGCCATTGACCAGCGTGACAGCCCAGCGATTGCCGGTCCAGTTTTGCAGGCGCGCGCCAAGGCGTTGGGCGAGGTCTGGGGCGGCGCTGTCTGTGGGCGTGAACTCGATCCGGCCCGGTTGGTAGGCGGCGAGGCGGATGCCGCCTTCGACCTCGACCAGCAGTTTCACATCGCGATTGGCGCGGATCAGGTCGACCACATGGGTGAAGGTCGGAAAGCGGGCCAGTGCCTCGGCAGGGTCTTGGGCCAGAGCGGCGATTGGACCGCCAGCGCCTTGGGGGCCAGCGGCCATGGTTTGTGCACGGGCTTGCACGGCGGCGGCTCCGGCTGATGGGGCTGCTCCGCCAGAGGGCGGCGGGGGCGGCGGCGTGGTGCCGTGCAGCTTGCGCACCAATTCTTCGGGCGATGGCAGGTCGGCCACATGGGTCAGCCGGATAATCGCCATTTCGGCGGCCATCATTGCGTTGGGCGCGGCGGCGACCTCTTCAAGTGCCTTGAGCAGCATTTGCCACATCCGGGTCAGCACACGCATCGGCAGGTTTTCCGCCATCGCCAGCCCGCGCGCCCGTTCGTCCGGAGATACCGTGGGGTCCTCGGCGGCATCAGGGGTGATTTTCACGACCGAGACCCAGTGGGTGATCTCTGCCAGATCGCGCAGAACCGCCATCGGGTCGGCCCCGTCGGCATATTGCGCGCTGAGTTCATTCAATGCGCCAGCAGCATCGCCGCGCAGGATCATGTCCATCAGATCGAGAACGCGGCCCCGGTCCGCAAGGCCCAGCATGGCGCGGACCTGCGTTGCCGTCGTCTCGCCCGCGCCATGGGAGATAGATTGGTCCAGCAGTGACGTGGCATCGCGCGCAGACCCTTCGGCGGCGCGGGTAATCAGGGCGAGCGCGTCTTCGGCAATCTCGGCCCCTTCGGCGGTGGCGATCTTGCGCAGCAGGGCGATCATCACCTCGGGCTCGATCCGGCGCAGGTCAAACCGCTGGCACCGGGACAGAACGGTGACCGGGACTTTGCGGATTTCGGTGGTCGCGAAGATGAATTTGACGTGGGCGGGCGGCTCTTCCAGCGTTTTCAGCAGCGCGTTAAAGGCGCTGGTGGAGAGCATATGCACCTCGTCAATGATATAGATTTTGTAGCGCGCAGAGGCGGCGCGATAGTGAACGCTGTCGATGATCTCACGGATATCGTTCACCCCGGTGCGCGAAGCGGCGTCCATCTCCATCACATCGACATGACGGCCTTCCATGATCCCGGTACAATGCTCGCACACCCCGCAGGGGTCGGTCGTTGGTCCGCCAGTGCCATCGGGGCCAATACAATTCATGCCCTTGGCGATAATGCGCGCTGTCGTGGTCTTACCAGTGCCGCGAATGCCCGTCATGACAAAGGCCTGCGCGATGCGGTCTGCCTCGAACGCGTTGCGCAATGTGCGTACCATAGCGTCCTGACCAACCAGATCGGCAAAAGTCTCCGGGCGGTATTTCCGCGCCAGAACTTTGTAGCCGGTATCGGGTGAGGCAGTGTCTTGCATGGGGACTCCGGGATTCTTCGACTAACAAAGGGTAGTTTGTGCGCCCGCCAAGGTCCACAGCCACCCGGGCTTTGTTTACCTTTTCGAAACGCTTTTTTTCCTGTCCGGCGACCAGTAGTGATCGACGTAAGTTACTAAAATCTTTATGCGACTTTAAGTAGAAAAGACCATTTTGAGGGGTGAGAGCATGTTGGCCATTTTGGGGTTGGTGAGTGTTGGGCTCTTGATCGCATCCTTGGTGGATACCGATAGCGGGTCCAGTGAGGGCGGCGGTTCTGCGGAGGGGCTGAGTTTTTCGCAAGCCGATGATGAGGTGATTGATCAAGTCTATCGCCCGGATGTTGAGTCCAACTTGCTCGACCTTGTGAACGAAGGCGAGCTGTCACAGGGGCAGGCCCAAGAAGATCTGGCCGAGATCGATTTCGTTTCAGGCGCGCAGAATATCTCAACCGGCGGCGGTGATGACGCCATTTTGCTCGGCGCTGGAAATGACCAAATCGACGCCGGGGCTGACGATGATACTGTCTTTGGGGGCGCTGGCGATGATGAGATCGATCTGGGGACCGGAGATGACTTTTACGGAACCGACACCCGCGCAATCGTCTCCGAAGACGATTTCCAACCTTTCCCGGAAATTGAAATAGGTACTGACAGCTCGCCAGCTTTGAGCGAATCTTTTCTTGAAGGTGGCGATGATCGTGTTTTCGGTGGTTCAGGAAACGACGGGATTTCCGACAGCTTTGGCGCGAACTTTATTCATGGCCAGCAAGGAGATGATTTCATTGTCACAGTTGATGACCCCAGTGATGCGGTGACCCCCGATCGTGTCAAAGGCGGCTTTGGCAAAGATACCATCATTGTCGATGAAGGTGATAGCGTCGAGACCGGGCGTGGGTTTGATACAGTTACGGTGGACGTGTTTGCTGGCGTCGAGGATGGCTATCAGGTTGTGACGATTGACGATTTCGAGAAAGGCAAAGACACGCTTGAAATTGAGGGGGATACCAGGCTGTTGCGGGGCGCCACACCGGCGGGGCCAGAAGACACGATCACCAATCCGATCTCTGTTGCCGCTCTTGCCGATGGCAGCGGCTCGCTCGTTTCGATTAACGGGATTGCAGTTGTTGTCGTCAAAGGGCCCACGGACCTTACGCTCGCGGATATCGTGCTCAGTACATGATGGGATGAAGGTGAGAGGCTGGACAACGACCCAAGCGGGGCTCGTTACGGCTGCTTCCTTCCGGATCTGACCGGGTTGGCGAGGTGCCTGCCCGCGCCAACCTCTCGAGGGTGACATAATCACCTCGGCGCGAGACTGCAAGCGATGTGTCGCTTTAAAGCGTTTCGAGAAATGGTTGAGACATACGCATCGCGAATGTCCCCAAGAGCGCGGAGCGCGGCAAGGTATTTGCGATTCAACGTTTTCTCGAAACGTTATAGGGTGTGGTCAGAGGGTAATGGGAACTTTTAGAAACCCGTCTTCGGTGAAATTGGTTTCTCCGGGTGACAGGTTCGCAATCTCGCTCAGATACTTGGTCGCGCCGGGTCCGGTTTTGAACCAAGTTTTGATCCCTCTACACGTGGATGCGAATCGCCACGTCTCCAGCGGGCGCGGTTTTTCACCACAGGCAAGAAAGTCGTTAATAACCTGATCGGACGGCAAGACCGGGCGAAACAAATGGCGGTCTGGGGACAATCCGGGAAATTGCCCGCCGCCACAGGCCCGATAATTGCTGGTGGCGACAAGAAATTTGTCGTCCGCCCGGACGGTTGCACCGCGATAGGTGATATTGCAAATCCGGCCGGCTGCAGCTTGGTCTTCTTTTGAAGTACGCGGGCGAGTGATATCAATCTCGTAACTGAGTCCATGAAACACGTCGAAATCAAAGGCAGGAACCGCTGGGTCAAGTAACCCGTCAGTGCCGATGGATTCTGGATCCGAAAACGCTCGAGCCGAGGTATCGCACCATGCGATCAATTCGGCTCCGGTAATTGGCACGCCCCAAATGTCATTACGATAGATATGAAACTCCGCCACCTGTCTGCGGGTCAAGTTTCCAGCCGGGATGTCGGAAAAATTTTCAGGGCCTGCTTTTCCGCCCACCCGTTCCGGTGCCGTGGCGGACAAAAGGGGGAGATCGGCGAATTCAGTGCCCTGCCGCGCGCGGTTGACCGCGGCGATTTTGGCACTGGCCGAGATCGCCAGCATTGCCGTCGGTTGAACTTGGGCGAAGTAGCTGTTCAGCGGATGTTCTGTATGTCCCATTTCGACACTAAGCTCGGAGCGGGTCTTCTCGTGGGCTTGCTTTAGGACACCAAATGCTTGGTGGGGCAACGCATCTTGTTCTGGGCCGATCAAACAGCCTGTTCCTTTTACGACCTTCCATCCATCCGTGTCGTTTTTCTGCAGATTCAGATCGATGCAGCCCACTGCCGCCGCCGCATAGCCGGGCATGACGGTTGGCACGTCATGCAATTGGCCTTGTGATAAATCGACCCCTTCAACACCTGCAAAGCACGTGTCGGGAAAGCGCACATGTGTATGACCGCCAATCAGTGCGTCGACCAGCCCGCTTTGTGCGATTTGGGTCAGGACATTTTCATCACGATCAGCGCCGAGCCCCGTATGCCCTAGCGCGACGATCACATCCGCGCCGGACTGGCGCAGGGATTTCACCTCTGAAGTTAAGCTGGAAAGCATACAATGAAGAACGGCCTTACCATGGAGCTTTGCGTAGCCCCAAATCTCTGTCCGCTTTGGAAGAACAGACACAACTCCAACATGCACCGGGCCACATTTGAGCATGCAAGACGGATGCAGCCATGCCTCTGCGTTCGGGATTGATAAATTGCTGGACACAAGCGGGCAGTGCAAATCCCGGGCGAAACGCGCCAAGTAGGTTACCCCGTAATCAAGATCGTGGTTCCCGACGCCCAGTGCATCATACTCCAGCGCATTCATCAAAGCAGCGACCGGGTGGATATCAGTGTTGTTCCAGTCCATGCGGGCGATTTGATCGGCAAGCGGGTTGCCTTGCAGCAAATCACCATTGTCAAACAGCAAACAGCTCGCCCCATTCTGCTGCGCCTCGCGACGCAACGCAGTTATGTGCGCTGCTGACGCTTCCAACCCTGTTCCTGCTCTGACTTCATCAGCAAAATAATCATGTGGCATCAGGTGCATATGCACATCTGAGGTCGCAAGAATACGGATTTTATGTGCCTTAGGGGCGGTGATCAGCAAGCACTCCGGTCTGTCAAAAGTTTGAAAAAGGCAAGCGGTCTGAAACGCAATCGGATAAAACCGGGCAGGGAAATGACCCGGATAGAAATCTCTTACCCCCAACAGTTGCGCAACCGGGCGTGGCATGCAAGGTCTGCCGCGCAAGGAGAGCGGAAATGAAGCATGCAGAGACAGTAACGTTTGGCGGATCGGGGCTGGACCGGGCCGGTGAAATGCGTGCCGACGCTGAGGCTGTCGCTGCTGCGATGACAGACCCGCAGGCGCAGGCAATTGCCCTGTGGCGTGGCAAGCCTCTGATTCAAAAAGACCGCCCGGCACATTTGCTTCGTTTGCCGATGGATCACCCGGTTCTGACAGGCTCGGATCAGCCTCCGATCCTGCTGGCTAGGGAAGACGGGGCACCGCGCTTTGCTTTCGCGCTGGACGCGTGGGAGCCGGATACCATCGACGAAACGTTGCTCAACCAGTTCCTCGACCCCACCGAACAGCAACACCCCGACACCGCTCCGGGCGAGGTGTTCGCCGAGTTGCGCCGTATCATGACATGGCTTTCGCCTCGTGACGCCGAGCTTGCTGCTACGGCGAAGGCGGTGTTTGGCTGGCACGCCGCGCACCAGTTCTGCGCCAAATGCGGTCACAAGACGGACATGGTTCAGGCTGGCTGGCAGCGGACTTGCCCGAATTGCAAAACCCACCATTTTCCCCGAACCGATCCCGTGGTCATCATGCTGATCACCCATGGCGACAGTGTTCTGATGGGCCGCTCACCGGGTTGGCCAGAGGGGATGTATTCGCTGCTCGCGGGTTTCGTGGAACCGGGCGAAACGCTGGAAGCTGCTGTGCGCCGCGAGGTTTTCGAGGAGGCAGGCGTTGCCGTTGGCCAAGTCTCTTACCTTGCCAGCCAGCCTTGGCCGTTCCCCGCCTCACTGATGTTTGGCTGCCGAGGCGAGGCAATTTCGGAAGAGATCAATATTGACCCGATCGAAATCGAGGACGCCATGTGGGTAAGTCGCGCCGATATGCAGCAGGCCTTTGACGGGGCGCACCCCAAGATGCTGCCTGCCAGAAAAGGTGCAATTGCACACTTTTTGTTGGAAAATTGGCTGGCGGATACACTGGATTGACACATTTTGGCCATTCTAAGGGGGCAAATACCGCGTGTGGCCAGAAGGAGCTCCGACCATGAAATTTTCTGCCAAAGAAGACATTGAAGCCCCAATCGAAGACGTTTTCGCGATTCTGAGCGAGTTTGAAACGTTTGAGCGCTCTGCCATGCGCCGCGGGGCCGAGATTGAAAGAACATCGGATCACACCACGCCCGATGTAGGGATGACTTGGGACTTGGCCTTCCAACTACGCGGTCGCCGCCGTCAGATGGCACTGCAACTCACCGAGTTTGATACGCCGACCTGCATGAAGATCGACGCGACCTCGCCCAATCTGAACAGCGACTTTGTGCTCAACCTTGTGGCACTTTCTCCGGCCCGTACACGCGTGGCGGTAGAATTGGACCTCAAGCCCAAGAACCTCTCGGCACGGCTGTTGGTGCAATCGCTGAAACTGGCGAAAACGCAACTGGCCAAGAAGTTCAAAATGCGCGTTGCCGAGTATTCCCGCGAGATTGAGCAGAAATATCAAATGGCCTCGTAATATGCGCAGGGTTTAATCGCGCGACGGATCCATCGGGTAAACGCCCAAAATCTCAAGCATATTGGTGAAGTAGCTAAGCTCTTCCAACGCCCGCGCGACGGCCGGATCGTCGGGGTGGCCTTCGATATCGGCATAGAACTGCGTCGCCGTAAAGCGCCCGCCGACCATGTAGCTTTCCAGCTTGGTCATGTTCACCCCGTTGGTCGCAAAACCACCCATCGCTTTGTATAGCGCGGCGGGAATGTTGCGCACTTCAAAGACAAAGGTGGTCAGCATTCGCTCCGCCCGTTTGGTCAGATCAATCTCCGGGGCCATCAAAAGGAAGCGTGTCGTGTTGTGGCCATGGTCTTCGATATCGCGGGCGAGAACCTCAAGGTCATAGATGTCGGCGGCGATTTCGCTGGCAAGAACCCCGTCGCCCATAGTCTTGGCGGCGGCAAGTTCGGCAGCTGCGCCAGCGCTATCTGCTGCGGGCTCACTGGTGATTCCATGTGTATCCAGAAAGCTGCGCGCCTGCGGGAGCAGTACCAGATGTGCGCTTACGTGTTTGATATCGCTCAAGGATTGTCCGGGCATGGCCATCAGGGCGATGCGGACACGCACAAATGCCTCGCCGACAATGTGCAGCCCACTTTCGGGCAGCAGCCTGTGAATATCCGCCACCCGGCCATAGGTCGTATTTTCAACCGGGACCATGGCCATGTCGGCCTTGCCTGTTTTGACAGCGTCAATCGTGTCTTCAAAGGTGCGACAGGGCAGGGGCTCCATATTGGGGACGGCTTTGCTGCAGGCTTCGTGGCCATAAGCGCCCAGTTCCCCCTGAAACGAGATTTTGTTCGTCATTTGTTTAGCCTTGTCTTGCACATTCGCATCAGCGCAGTGGCAGGTCGTTTCGTCGCGGTTGGTATACCTTGCCACGCCGAAGGGGAAGCAATAGATAGCCGCGGGACACAGGTACAAACGAAAAGTGGTCACCCATGGACACGATGACATTCACCAAGATTGCCGGCTCTTTGTGCGGTGCTCTGTTGATTTTCCTGCTCGGTAAATGGGCTGCGGAAGAACTGTACCACGTGGGCAGTCACCACGGCGGCGAACAGGCCTACGTTATCGAGGTCGAAGAAGCCGATACCGCAGACGCGGCAGAAGAAGGACCATCGCTGGATGAACTCCTTGCGTCGGCTGACCTGAAAAAGGGCGCAGGCGTTTGGCGCAAGTGCAGCGCTTGCCACAAGTTGGAAGCAGGCGCGAATGGGACTGGCCCGTACCTTTACGGCGTTGTGGGCCGTGCGGCAGGCACGGCTGACGGGTTTGGCTACTCTGACACGCTGGCATCCTTGGGCGGCGAATGGACGGCTGAGAACTTGGACGGCTTCCTTGAGAACCCGCGCGGCTATGCTCCGGGAACATCGATGGCTTTCGCCGGTTTGAAAAAACCTGCGGACCGAGCCAACTTGATTGCGTATTTGGATAGCCTCGACGACTAATCTGAGGGTTACATCGTTGCACAAAGGCCGCCGGATGATCCGAGCGGCCTTTTTTGTGTGTCATTCATGTTTGTTCACGGAATCTCAACTTGAATGTTGGAGTCAGGGCAAATTAGCTTAAATGTTAGAGAACTGAGGCTGACCAGAAGGACAGACATATGATCCCGAGACAGGGCCGACACATTCCGGGTGCGCGTAAGCCGCGTGCTGTTGCCAAAGCAGACAAAGTTGACCTCGTTGGTCCGTTGCGATGGTGTTTATTGGTTCTGATCGGTTTTCTGGTCCTTGCGCTGCAAGCCCGCGCAGAGGATGCGGCGGAACAGGAAATGGTCGTCAGCCATGGCTATTCCTTCTACGGTGATCTGAAATACCCAGCAGACTTTCCTCATTTTGATTTCGTGAACACCGACGCTCCGAAGGGCGGCGAAATCAGCTATGCGGCGTTGGGGACGTTTGATTCGATGAACCCGTACAGCCGAAAGGGCCGTGCGGGCCGTTTAAGCTGGATGATGTTCGAAAGCTTGCTCGGTGAGATGCCAACAACCGGTGGTGCGGCTGCGGCAGACACCTATGGCGAAGGTTATTGCTTGCTTTGCACCCATCTTGAGTACCCCGAAGACAAGTCTTGGGTGATCTTCCATATGCGTACGGACGCCACCTTCTCGGATGGCTCACCTGTAACGGCGCATGATGTGCTCTTCTCGCACAACCTTTTGTTGGAGCAGGGCCTGCCATCCTATGCTGCGGCCGTCAAAAAACGCATCCCCAATGCGGAAGTGCTCGATGATCATACGATCAAATTCTACTTCACCGACGGAATTTCGCGCCGCAGTTTGATTGATCAGGTCGGGGGCGTGCCCGTCTGGTCGAAGAAATGGTTCGAAGAAACCGGCGCGCGGTTGGATGAACCGCGTCTTGAAGCATCCCTTGGCTCAGGTCCATATGTCGTTGAGAGCATGGAGGTGAACCGCCGCATCGTTTACAAGCGCAACCCGGACTATTGGGGATGGGATCACCCGGTCAATCAGGGCCGGCACAATTTTGACCGGATCCGCGTGGAGTACTTTGGCGACGCGACCGCTGCGTTTGAAGGGTTCAAGGCGGGCGAGTATACATTCCGCGCGGAAAGCGACAGTCAGAAATGGGCCAAGGCTTATGACTTCCCAACTGTGCGCGATGGGTTGGTTGTCAAAAAATCTTTGACGAATGGCACGCCGCCGACGCCGTCTGGTATTGTCTTTAATCTGCAACGTGATGTGCTGAAGAGCCGCTCGGTCAGACAAGCGATTGCGCTTGCCTATAACTTTGAATGGACGAATGAGAGCCTTCAATACGGGCTGTTCAAGCACCGATCTTCATTCACGCAAGGCACTCCGCTTCAAGCGCAAGGTGTTCCCGAAGGTGATGAGCTGGAGTTTCTGCAATCCTTAGGCGATCTTGTTCCGCCGCAGATGCTGTCAGAGCCAGCATTGATGCCACATAGCTCCAATCCCGCGCGTTTGTTGGATCGTCGCAACATCCGCAAAGCCACGAAGCTTCTGGATGACGCGGGCTGGGCGGTTGGCTCGGATGGCAAACGGTCCAAGGACGGCGTGCCTTTGCAACTCACGATGATCCTGAACTCTTCGTCGTCACCGACACTGAGCGCTGTGATGGAGAATTTCGTGAAGAATGTTGAAAGTCTCGGCATCTCGGTCAAGCTCGATAAGGTCGATAGCTCGCAATACACACTCCGGCGGCGCGAGAAGGACTTTGATCTGATCTATGACAGCTACGCAGCCTTTCTGGGCACCGGCACCGGTCTTCATCAGCGCTATGGGTCGGAAGATGCTATCATTTCCTTGTTCAACCCGGCATCGCTGCAATCCGAACTGGTGGATACCATCATCGATGCGTCTTTGAATGCGAATTCCACCGATGAAGAGCAAACCACCTTGCAGGCGCTGGACCGGGCTTTGCGTTGGGAGTTTTTCATGATTCCAGTCTGGTATAACCCTGACTACTGGCTGGCCTATTTCGATCAATTTGAACATCCAGAACCGCTTCCGCCCTATGCGCTCGGTCATTTGGATTTCTGGTGGTACAACGCGGAAGGACATGAGCGTCTCGTGACCGCGGGTGCGCTGAGGTAGCGCGCACTTATGGGAGCCTATATCCTTCGCCGGCTGCTGTTGATTATTCCAACGCTGCTCGGGATCATGCTTGTCAATTTCGCTCTGGCGCAATTTGTACCGGGGGGGCCTGTGGATCAGGCAATTGCCGCTGCGCAAGGGCAGGGTGATGTTTTCGGCGGCTTTGCAGGTGAAAACAACGATGCGGGCTTGGATATTAACGAAGGCAATGAGCAATATGTCGGCGCGCGGGGCCTGCCGCCGGAGTTCATCGAGCAGCTTGAAAAGGAGTTCGGCTTCGACAAGCCGCCCGTCCAGCGCTTCTTGAACATGATGTGGGACTACATGCGCTTTGACTTTGGCGACAGTTATTTCCAAAGCCAGCCGGTTGTGGACTTGGTGCTCGACAAGCTGCCTGTGTCGATCACGCTCGGCCTTTGGTCAACGCTCATCGCCTACATCGTCTCGATCCCGCTGGGTATTCGCAAGGCGGTCTCGGATGGCAGCGCATTCGACACCTGGACCAGCGGTATCATCATCGCAGCCTATGCAATCCCCGGTTTTCTGTTCGGCATCTTGCTATTGGTGCTATTTGCAGGGGGCAGCTATTACCAGATTTTCCCGTTGCGGGGCCTGACATCTGATGGGTCCGTGTGGGAAACGCTGTCTTGGTGGGGCAAGGTCAAGGACTACCTATGGCACATCACGCTGCCCGTATTGGCGACGACCATCTCCGCTTTTGCGACGCTGACGCTGCTGACCAAGAACAGTTTTCTGGACGAGATCAAAAAGCAATACGTCATCACCGCCCGTGCCAAGGGTTTGAATGAACGGCAAGTGCTGTACGGCCATGTCTTCCGCAACGCGATGCTGATCGTGATCGCGGGCTTCCCGGCGGCGTTTATCTCGGTCTTCTTCGGCTCCTCGCTGATTATCGAAACGATCTTCTCGCTCGATGGGCTGGGCCGCCTCGGGTTCGAAGCCGCTGTGGCGCGCGATTACCCCATCGTCTTCGGCACACTTTTTGTCTTCGGCCTGATCGGGCTGCTGATCGGGATCATCTCGGACCTTATGTATGTGCTGGTCGACCCGCGCATTGATTTCGAGCGGAGGGAGGGCTGATGGCGATCCTTTCCCCCCTTAACCAACGCCGCTGGAGGAACTTCAAAAAGAACCGCCGGGCTTACTGGTCGCTTTGGATTTTCGGTATCCTCTTTACCCTGTCGCTGTTCGCGGAGTTTCTGGCCTACGACAAGCCGATCCTCATAAAGTATGAGGGCGAATTCTACACACCGATCTGGAATTTCTATCCTGAAACCGCGTTCGGCGGCGATTTCCAGACTGAGGCCGCATATCGCGACCCAGAGGTGAAATGCCTGATTGCGACGGGGGGGCTGGACCTGTGCTTTGACGACCCCGATGCCTATATCGAGGATGCCCAAGACGGTATGATCGAGGGCGAAGAAATCCAGCGCGGCTGGGCGATCTGGCCTGTGATCCCTTATTCCTTCGACACGGCTGTGGAACGCCCCGGCGCGGCGCCTTTGCCGCCCAATGGCGAGAATTGGCTTGGTACGGATGGCACGAAGCGCGATGTTATGGCCCGCGTCATCCACGGTTTCCGATTGTCCGTGCTGTTCACGCTGATTGTGACCGGTGCCAGTGCCGTCATCGGCATCATGGCGGGCGCAGTGCAGGGGTATTTCGGCGGTTGGCTGGATCTCATCTTCCAACGCATCATCGAAATATGGGGCGCGACCCCACAGCTTTACGTGATCATCATCCTCTTTGCGATCCTCGGGCGAAGTTTCTGGCTTTTGATTTTGATCCTCGTCCTCTTCGGTTGGATTTCTCTTGTCGGGGTGGTCCGGGCGGAGTTCCTGCGGGCCCGGAACCTCGAATATGTGCGCGCGGCCAAGGCGCTGGGCGTGAGCAATTTCAAAATCATGTTCCGCCACATGCTGCCCAACGCGATGGTCGCCACGCTGACGGTGATGCCCTTCATCATCACTGGCACGATTGCGTCGCTGGCCTCGCTCGACTTCCTTGGCTTCGGCCTTCCGGCGGGCGCGCCCTCACTGGGGGAGTTGAGCTTGCAGGCAAAAACTTACCTCACCGCGCCCTGGCTCGCGTTTACCGCCTTCTTCACCTACGCCATCATGCTGTCGCTGCTGATCTTTGTCTTCGAAGGTGTCCGCGACGCGTTTGACCCCAGAAAGACTTTCCAGTGAGCGACGCGCCCATCCTCGACGTGCAAAATCTGCGCGTGTCCTTCCGACAGGACGGAGCGGCGACGCAGGCCGTCAAAGGCGTGTCGTTCCATGTGGATCGCGGCGAGACTGTGGCTCTGGTGGGCGAGTCTGGCTCTGGTAAGTCCGTTTCCGCTCTCAGTACCGTTTCGCTTCTGGGTGATAGCGCCGAGGTCGAAGGCTCCGTCACCTATGACGGACAGCAAATGATCGGCGCGGACCAAAAGCTGCTGCGCAAGGTGCGCGGCAATGACATCAGCTTCATCTTCCAAGAGCCGATGACCTCGCTTAACCCGCTGCACACGATCCAGAAGCAATTGGCCGAAAGCCTTGCCCTACATCAGGGGATTGTGGGGGATGAGGCGCGGGGGCGTATCCTCGATCTGTTGAACAAAGTGGGCATTCAGGACGCCGAAAGCCGCCTGACTGCCTATCCGCATGAACTCTCCGGCGGGCAACGACAACGGATCATGATCGCGATGGCTCTGGCCAACAAGCCTGATGTGCTCATCGCGGATGAGCCCACCACGGCGCTTGACGTAACCATTCAGGCGCAAATCCTTGAACTGCTGGCAGAGCTGAAAGCCTCGGAAAATATGGGGCTTTTGTTCATCACCCACGACCTTGCCATCGTGCGCCGCATCGCCGACCGGGTGTGCGTGATGGAGAAGGGGCTGATCGTCGAGACCGGCCCTACGGCCGAGATTTTCGACAATCCACAACACCCCTACACCCAGAAACTACTTGGCGCCGAGCCGAAAGGCCGCCCCGCGCCGGTGCCGGATGGGTCCGAGGTGATTGCAGAAACCGACAAGCTGCGCATCTGGTTCCCGATCAAGCAGGGCTTTCTGCGCAAGGTCGTCGGCCATGTGAAAGCGGTGAATGAGGCCACGCTGTCTGTCAGGGCAGGGGAGACGTTGGGAGTCGTGGGCGAGTCGGGCTCTGGCAAGACGACGCTGGCGCTGGCGATCATGCGCCTGATCGCCTCGGACGGGCGCATTTCCTATGTGGGTCAGGATATTCAGAACTGGAAGTCGCGCGAGCTGCGCCGCCTGCGCAAAGACATGCAAATCGTCTTCCAGGACCCGTTCGGCAGCCTTTCCCCGCGCATGACCTGCGCCGAGATTATCTCGGAAGGTCTTGGCGTCCATAAGGTCGATCCGGGCCGTGCCACCCGTGAATTGGTGGCGGAAATCATGGGTGAGGTGGGCCTCGACCCCGATACGATGGACCGCTATCCGCACGAGTTTTCGGGTGGCCAACGCCAACGTATCGCCATCGCTCGGGCGATGGTGCTGCGCCCCAAGCTGTTGGTGCTGGACGAGCCGACATCTGCGCTGGACATGACCGTGCAGGTGCAGATCGTGGAACTCCTGCGCGGGTTGCAGGAAAAATACGGGCTGGCCTATCTATTCATCAGCCACGATCTGAACGTCGTGCGTGCCATGTCGCATAAGGTCATGGTTATGAAGCGCGGCGACGTTGTCGAATACGGTGACGCGGACACGCTGTTCGACAACCCCTCCTCGGACTATACGCGGACGCTGCTGCAGGCGGTGCAATAGGGCTTTCTAAGCCCGCCATCCTTATCCCGGATTGATCGTCACACATTCAATGTTGCGCGCCTGCAACCGGCGACAAGCACGTTCAGCCGTATCCTGCGTCATCCCGAGGAAATTCGCATCGAAGCCTTGCGGACGACGGATCACTTTGCGCAGTGAGCCGTCTAGCGTGGCCATCTCAACCAAAGCCGTCTGCAACAGAACCTTCTGCGCCTTGTAGCGGCTCGGATAGCGTCCAACATTCACGCCCCAATGGCGCCCGCCCGAGGTGGAGGCACGGGTAACAACCTCTTGCCGGGGCACCTGCTTTTCGGCGCGGGGCAGGATGATGCGGCGCTGCGCGAGTTCCGGCGGACGCGCAGCCGGGCGCACGGACGCCGGAATAGCTGCCGCGTTAACCAATACCGCCTCGGTTTTTGCGGGCTTTGCCAGTGTTTGCGTGCTCGCTTGAGCCGCAATCAACGCGGCCGCAATGTCAGTCTGTTGCACGGTGGCGGTTGGCGCAGGTTCGTCCGCTTTCACCAACAAGACTGGCGCGCTGCCAGGGCGCATCTGCGGGCGCAGGCTTTTCTTCACTGCGCCGCTGACCCGAAGGATCTTGCCAGCCGTTTCCGGAGCGGGTTTTGGCGATTGCGCAACCACCGTGTCGTTGCCCGAATACGCAGGTTTCGCTGGCTTGCGCAGCCGCGCATTCGACGGCGCACGGCGGAAGCCCATATCCAGCAGTTCCTTCACCCGCGCATTCCGCGAGGTAGAGGATTTGCCGCCAAACACAGTCGCAATCACCCGCTCATTTCCACGCTCAGCAGAGGCCACAAGGTTGAAGCCGGCTGCGCGGGTATAGCCCGTCTTGATCCCATCTGCGCCGCGATAATTGGCCAGAAGGCGGCGGTTCGTGTTGTTCACTGACTTGATCCCGGCATGGGTCGAAGTGCGTGAAAACAGGTTATAAT